>NZ_VFSI01000010.1:0-87138 GCF_006385825.1 Streptococcus sp. D2
AGCTTCTCTAAGCTATATCCTTGTTTTCTAAGTTCATAGATCTGAACTTTATCATCATAAGTTAATTTCATAATAAAAACACCCCAAAAGTTAGATTTTTTCTGTCTAACTTTTGGGGTGCAGTTCAGTATCAAGGTTCTTCTGATATCGTTTTTCTTCTTCGGATAAGGATACAAAAATTTCTTCCTTTCTCTATCTTTTAAATTAATTGATTTCTTCAGAGAAAGACTGTAAAATTTTTGATATAATGTTAAGAAGGGACTGATTCAAGACAGTCATATCTGGTCTTTCTTCCAGTCATTTTTCAAACAATATCAGTTGATAATCAGCTTAAATCAGATCTATCAGTTTGTCTATCTTTCTCTGATGGAGATCATGTCCTATCTTCACTTTGATTATTGGAAAAAACGGCTCGGTCAGGAGCTAGTATGAATAAGGAGAACAAATGAGACGTTTAAAAATGTTATGGCATATTATACAGGTTACGGGTTTTACTCGGTTTGCTCTGAGTTTTGTGACCTTTGTTTTTGGGTCAGGAGGCGTGCTTTTCCTAGTTGAACCTGCTATCACAAATTACGGAGACGGTCTTTGGTATGCTTTTGTGACTTCGACGACTGTCGGCTACGGGGATCTCCTAGCTGTGACCTTGATTGGAAGGATTACCAGTGTCTTCTTGACGATTTATGGGCTCATATTTTTTGGCTGTTTATCAGCTGTTATTATTAATTATTATACCGATTTAAATAAGGAAAGAGGAGAGGACAAATGACTGCCAATTATTCAACACGGGAATACCGTGAGAAATTATATGATGATCTTCATGTTCGATTAAGAGATACAGTGATTTTGATGTGTGCGATTTTTATTGCCTCTATAGGTTTAAATATGAATTCAACAGCTGTCATTATTGGAGCCATGCTGATTTCCCCTCTTATGACATCGATTGTTGGACTCGGATTTGGTTTAGCTATTTTTGATACGCGTTTAATCAAGCAATCTTTAGAGGTTTTATTTACTCAAATATTGGTCAGTTTGCTTGTCTCGACTTTGTATTTCTGGATTTCCCCCTTATCTTATGCAAGTAGCGAGTTGATTGCACGAACCTCTCCAACCATTTGGGATGTTCTCATTGCTATTGCTGGTGGGATAGCAGGTGTAATTGAGTCAAGGAAAAAAGAAGCAAACAATATCGTGCCAGGAGTAGCCATTGCTACAGCTTTGATGCCGCCTATCTGTACTGCTGGCTATGGTTTAGCTAATGGGAATGTACGATTTTTATTGGGGGCTCTCTATCTTTTCTTGATCAACTGTGTCTTTATCATGCTAGCCAACATTGTTGGAACAAGAATTTTGATGAGAAAATCTCCTTTAACTTCATTTAAAGAGCTGAGCATTAAAATGAGAATTGGCTTGATTTCTTTGATTGTATTGTTGATTCTTCCAGCTAGCTATTCGGCAGTTACTCTGACAATAGAACAAGCGCGAAAAGAAGGAATCAAACAGTTTGTAGGAAAAGAGTTCGCCAATCATACGGTCATTAATCAAGTCTACAAGTCAAGGAACAATGAATTGGTCTTGACGGTTGTTGGAGATCCGATTTCAGAAGAAGAATTAGAAACGCTCCACCAAAAACAAGCCTCTTACGGTATTCAATCTGTTCAATTGAAAGTCAATCAAGTTCATAATTCGACAAAATTAGACAGTGATTCGACCAAGGAATTTTATGAAACCATTAACAAGTATATCGATCAAAAACTCTCTGAAAAGGATTCACAAAAAGATCTCGTAAAAGAAAATGAAGCAGACAAGGATTGAGGATACTGACTTTATCTAACTCATGAAAGTAAATCTTGTGTGGTGGTTTGGTCAATCACTACTAGCTCGGATTAAATAATACTCTTCGAAAATCAAATTCAAACCACGTCAGCGTCGCCTTACCGTACTCAAGTACAGCTTGCGGCTAGCTTCCTAGTTTGCTTTTTGATTTTCATTGAGTAAAAATATAAAAAGCAACAGCTGTTTCAGTTGTTGCTTTTTAGGTAGCTAGGATTTTATCTCTTATTTCTCAACGCGTGATTTGTTGGCGATATCAGCTAGGATAGCTTGAACAAAGTCATCAACTGAGACAGTTTGTGTTTCTTTTTGGCCATAGCGACGAACGTTAACAGTTCCGTCTTCCATTTCCTTGTCCCCAACGATCAATTGGTAAGGAATCTTGCTTGTTTGTGACGCACGGATCTTGAACTGCATTTTTTCATTGCGCTCATCTACATCTGCACGGACACCACGGTCACGGAGTTTTTTAGCTACTTCCCATGCGTAGTCCACGTGTTTTTCGTTAGATACTGGGATGAGAGTTACTTGGTGAGGTGCTAGCCATGTTGGGAAGGCACCCTTGTAGTTCTCAATCAAGATAGCTGTGAAGCGTTCCATAGTTGAGATAACTCCACGGTGGATCATAACTGGACGGTGCTCTTCACCATCAGCTCCGATATATTTAAGGTCGAAGCGTTCTGGAAGCAAGAAGTCAAGTTGGATAGTAGAAAGAGTTTCTTCTTTTCCAAGAGCGGTCTTAACTTGAATATCCAATTTTGGTCCGTAGAAGGCTGCTTCACCTTCGGCTTCAAAGTAGTCCACGCCCATTTCATCAAGGGCTGCACGAAGCATGGTTTGAGCATTTTCCCACATCTCATCGTTGTCAAAGTACTTGTGAGTATCTTGAGGGTCACGAAGAGAGAGGCGGAAGCGGTATTCAGTCAAGTTGAAATCTTCATAAACATCGATAATCAACTGAAGGGCACGCTGGAATTCTTCTTGGATTTGTTCTGGAGTCACAAAGAGGTGACCGTCGTTGAGTGACATTTCACGTACACGTTGAAGACCAGTGAGGGCACCAGATTTTTCATAACGGTGCATCATACCGATTTCAGCAATACGGATTGGCAACTCACGGTAAGAATGAACATGGTGTTTGAAGACTTGGATGTGGTGCGGACAGTTCATTGGACGAAGGACAAATTCTTCCCCGTCACCCATGTCCATAGTTGGGAACATATCTTCTTGGTAATGATCCCAGTGACCAGAAGTCTTGTAAAGTTCAACAGAAGCAAGTGGTGGAGTATAGACGTGTTGGTAGCCAGAAGCCAACTCTTTGTCTACGATATAGCGTTCCAATTCACGACGGATAGTTGCACCATTTGGCAACCAGAATGGAAGTCCTTGTCCAACTTCTTGAGAAATCATGAAGAGGTCAAGCTCTTTACCAAGTTTACGGTGGTCACGTTCTTTGGCTTCTTCACGCATTTGAAGGTAGTTTTTCAAGTCTTTCTTGTCAAACCAAGCTGTACCATAGATACGTTGCATCATAGCGTTGTCGCTATTTCCACGCCAGTAAGCACCTGCTACATGGAGAAGGTGGAAGATTTGGATACGGCCTGTTGAAGGGACGTGTGGGCCACGGCAAAGGTCTACATATTCACCCTGACGATAGATAGTCAAACCGCCTTCGTCTTCTGAGTGTTCTTCAATCAATTCCAACTTGTAAGGGTCGTTTTTAAAGATTTCACGTGCCTCGTCTTTAGTCACTTCTTCACGGATTGATGGGAAGTTTTCTTTGACAATTTTTTGCATTTCTTCTTCGATACGAGGAAGGTCTTCGTTAGAGATTTGACCAGCTGTGTTGTCAGTATCGTAGTAGAAGCCGTCCTCGATGGCTGGACCAACACCCAAGTGAATGTCTGGGAAAAGACGACGAGCTGCTTGGGCAAACAAGTGAGCGGCTGAGTGACGCAAGATTGGAAGGGCATCTTCGTGGTCAGGTGTCACAATTTCGATGCTTCCATCTTCAGTGATAGCACGAGTAGTGTCGATGAGTTTGCCGTTAAATTTACCAGCCAAGGCTTTTTTTGCTAGGGAATTGCTGATAGATTGGGCAATTTCAAAAGTTGTAACGCCAGATTCGAATTCACGAACAGCGCCATCTGGGAAAGTAATGTTAATCATGATGTTCTCCTTACTTATATTATTGACGAATGTGTTAACCCTATTCTGAAAACAGGGACAGAGGACTGTGAAAGCTAGAAAAACAAAAAGCGACATCCTCGAAAGGACGTCGCAACGTGGTTCCACCTTCATTTATGTTCCTCAAAAAAGAGGGACACCTCTGATTGGCTCTAACGTGGCCACCGTTTTATGTTTTCATAAAAAACTCAAGAGTAGTATCAGTTTAGGCTTCCTATGCGTTTCCAGCAACCACGCACTCTCTAGTAGAAAGGGACTAAGTGACTTGTCTCTATGGATTATTATAGCATGATTGTGAGATTTTTCAAGGATTTTGTGAAAGTTTTTTGTTTTTCATTTTTTGTAGAATATACTTGATACCAATACCGGAAGCCATGCCCACCAGAGCAAAGATTTCATAGGCTAAAAAGTAAAACCAGATAAATTCACCAAAGGTTATGATAGTAAAGCAAAAGAGCAGTCCGTTACCAATTAACCACCAAAGTGAGAAACGGAGACGATAGCTATAGAGTAGCGATACAATCAAGATTACCAGAGGTGTAAAGAAGAGAAGATTGTTTATATAGAGTCCCTTGAGCAAAAGGGGGTCAGAAATAATTAGTGATAACAACTGATAAAGTGGCCAATAAAAGAAAAATATGACCAGATAGTAGGGGAGATGGGAATAGAATCTACGCATGATAATCACCTCGTTTTAAAAAACAGACAACTTGGATTTCTTGCTATGATTATTATAGCATGTTTAAAACAAGAAAGTAAATCTGTTGACAAAGAAGTTAGTTATTGGTAGAATAGGGATTGTCGTAAAGACAAATAACTTCTTCTTGGTTACAGGCATGCCAACCTGTCACTCGGATGAAGCCAAATAAAAAGGAGAAACATCATGGCAATCTCAAAAGAGAAAAAAAATGAAATCATCGCACAATATGCACGTCACGAAGGTGATACAGGTTCAGTAGAGGTTCAAGTTGCTGTCCTTACTTGGGAAATCAACCACCTTAACGAACACATCAAACAACACAAAAAAGACCACGCTACTTACCGTGGATTGATGAAAAAAATCGGTCGCCGTCGTAACTTGCTTGCATACTTGCGTAAAAACGACGTTAACCGTTACCGTGAGTTAATCAACTCTCTAGGACTTCGTCGTTAATTCAAGATACAAAGGCCGTCAAAAGCACAAAGCAAAAATAGGAAAATTGACGAAGAAACTTTAGTTTCTAGGAAATTTTATCTTTTTTGCCAAGTGCTTAGGCCGTGTTCTGTTGAGCATATCTTGATAATGAAGCTACTCTAAATTGGGTAGCTTTTTTGTATGGATTTTATCCCAATCTCAAATCAGCTCTCTGATTTTCAGAGGGCTTTTTACGTTGTCACCTTACCTTGGTATGCTCAAGTATTATCTTTGGTTACGGTTCCTAGCACTGTAAGGTAAAATAAACCAGATCTTCTCCCTTGGGGGAGATTTTTTTGTTTCACTAAAAATTTTGTACAATCTTCGGCTTACCGCCTAATCTAAAACGTTTTATCCAGTAGGAATCATGATGCTAAGGGCGTAAGAAATCCGTATGAAAATAGGGAAAGGACACCGTGTTCGATGAGTGCAAGGAGTTTCATCTTTTTCACTAGGATTTTATCCCAATCTCAAATTAGCTCTCGGACTTCAGAGGACTTTTTTATTTAGGTTTTATCGGTCACAATTTTGGAGACTACAAAAACAGGCACGCTAATCAAGACGGAGTGGATTCAGTTTTATCGGTCACAATTTTGGAGACTACAAAAACCTCAAATGGTATCAGCTAATGACACCATGAAGGTGCGCAGCTACTCGGAGAGCCCACACTTTACGAAGTAAAGTAAAGTATGTTATACTTTACATGGAAGTAGTCACTGAATTCCAGTTAGAAATTACTTTGTAACTACATTTTGAGGAGGAGTAAAATGCTTTCCTACGTTCGACATTACCCACTAGCGATAGCTAAATTAATGTGTCTGTGCTCTCCTAAAATCTGCTGATTTATTACTGACTAATACAGGAGTTTTTTTATGGTACAGACAATCATATCTGCTATTGGTGTTTATATTTCTACCAGTATCGATTATTTAATTATTTTATTTGCACAGCTATCACAGAATAAACAAAAATGGCATATTTATGCGGGGCAATATCTAGGCACAGGCTTACTTGTAGGGGCGAGTTTAGTTGCTGCTTATGTCGTTAATTTCGTGCCTGAAGAATGGATGGTTGGATTGCTTGGTTTAATCCCTATCTATTTAGGGATTCGCTTTGCAATTGTTGGAGAAGGTGAGGAAGAAGAGGAAGAAATTATTGAAAGATTAGAACAAAGCAAGGCAAATCAACTGTTTTGGACAGTTACATTGCTGACAATTGCGTCTGGCGGAGATAATTTAGGTATCTATATACCTTATTTTGCTTCGTTAGATTGGTCACAGACCCTCGTGGCCTTGCTTGTGTTTGTAATCGGCATAATTATCTTATGCGAGATTAGTCGGGTGTTATCCTCTATTCCGTTAATATTCGAGACAATTGAAAAATACGAGCGAATCATTGTGCCCTTAGTATTCATTCTACTTGGACTATACATCATGTATGAAAATGGCACGATAGAGACTTTTCTGACCGTGTAGATTTTTTTGTTTCACTAGGATTTTAGCCCGAGCTCAAATCAGCTCTCTGATTTTCAGAGGGCTTTTTACGTTGTCACCTTACCTCGATATACTCAAGTATTATCTTTACTTACGGTTCCTAGCACTATAAAACCAACTATATTCATTTGTTCTCATCTTGTTCCATTGTTGAAAATATGGTATACTTTTCATGAGAATTTTCTAAATTTTTAAGATTCTATCAAAGGAGGTTTGCATGCTTTCCAAATTTTCTGGAAGCCGACAAGACCAGCAATTTGTGTTACTTTTAGTTGTTTTGCTAGGTATTTTAGGGATTTCTCTCTTTCTAGCAGTTTCAATGGGATCTGTTGCGATTGATCTAGGAGATACCTATCGGATTGTTTTGAGCAGGTTGGGATTTCCTCTTGAGATAGGAGAGGTTTCCAAGTCTACTCTTGCCATTGTATGGAACATGAGATTCCCCCGAGTATTGTTAGGTTTGATAGTGGGGGCTGGTCTTTCTATGTGTGGTAGCGTGATGCAGTCTACAGTGAACAATCCCATCGCAGAGCCTTATGTCTTAGGAATATCTGCGGGTGCAACTCTAGGGGCAACCTTGAGCATCATTCTTGGTTTAAAAGTGATGATTAGCCTTGGAGCTTTTCTTGGCGCTACTTTGGCAACAATTGCTGTCCTCATCATTGCCTCTATGCAGGGAAGGATGACGACTTCTAGTCTAATCTTATCGGGAACGGTGGTCAACGCTCTCTTTCTGGCTTTTTCCAACTTTATTATCTCAGTTGGAGCTAATGCGGATAGTGTGATGACCATTAAGTTTTGGACCATGGGCTCGCTCGCTGGGACTTCCTGGTCTGACTTGGTCCTGCCAACTATAGTGGTAGGAATAGCCTTTCTATTTTTCTCTACCCAGTATCGTGTTTTCAATGCGATGATGATGGGAGATGAGGCTGCTTTAACTTTGGGGATTCCCTTACGCTTTTATTGGTATCTTTATGTGACAATGGTGGCTGTGCTGACAGCAGTCTTAGTGGCAACCTGTGGAATTATTGGATTTGTCGGTCTGATTACTCCACATTTAGCTCGAGGGTTAGTAGGAACGAATTACAAGAGGCTTTTTCCCGTTGCAACCTTGCTGGGTGCCCTCTTTGTCATCTGGGCAGACGTACTCTCTCGTATCATCATTCCAAACGCAGAGCTTCCTATTGGTATTTTCACAGCCTTAGTAGGTGCTCCCTTCTTTATTTACATTGTTGGAGGTAGGCGAAGGGAGGTGAGGGTCTGATATGGACTTGATTTGTCAGGATATCCACTTTGGACTAGGAGAGAAAAAAATCCTCAAAGGAGTCTCTCTTAAGGTTGAAGGGAATCAATTTCACACGATATTAGGACCAAATGGAAGCGGGAAAACCAGTCTACTTAAACTCCTCTATCGTCAGGAAAAGGCGGACAAAGGCTTGATAAGCCTAGATGGAAAGCCTCTGGAACAATGGACGCTCAAAGAAACAGCCAAGCAAATGGCGGTCGTCACCCAGTTTAATCAATTGCAGTTTGATTGTACAGTTGAGGAAATCGTCTTGCTGGGAAGAACGCCCCATCTCTCTTTTTTACAGAAGGAAAAGGAAAGGGATTATGCGCTCGTTCAAGATGCTCTCGTCAAGGTAGATATGCTCGAGAAGAAAACTCGTCTCTATTCGTCTCTGTCAGGGGGAGAGAAACAACGAGTCTTATTAGCCCGCGCCTTGGCACAAGAACCGACTCTCTTGCTCCTGGACGAACCAAGCAATCACCTAGATATCAAGTATCAGCTAGACTTGTTAGCCATTGTGAAGAATCTCAAGGTCAATGTTTTAGCTGTCCTACATGATATTCAACTTGCTTGTCGCTATTCGGATTATCTCTATCTGATGAAAGAGGGGGAAATCCTGTACCAAGGTACTCCAAAGGAGACCATCACCCCTGAGTCATTGCAAACTGTATATGGAGTTCAAAGTCAGGTGACTTGGACCGAGGATCAGCAAGCCATGATTCACTATTTATAAAAATGAAAAGGAAAATAAGATGAAAAAAACACTAAGCATTTTACTGGTAACAGTAGCTACCTTAACTTTGGCAGCTTGTGGTAACACTACTACAGAAAAAGCTACCACACAATCTAGCACAGAAACAAGTCAAAAGGCTAACGCAGAGACGACTTATCCGCTAACTATCAAAACTTATGATGCTAAAGGAAATGAAGTCGAACAAGTTTTTGACAAGACACCTGAAAAAGTTATTACAAACAATCTTTCAACCACTGAAATCTTATTGGAGCTAGGCTTGAAGGATAAAATTGCTGGCATGCTCAACCCTGACAATGCTGTAACAGATAAATATAAGGACGCGATTGCGACTATTCCTCAAATTGGCGATAAAAAAACAGTCTCACAAGAGACAGTTCTTTCTTATGAGCCAGACGCTGTGATGGGTCGAAACATGATGTTTTCTGAAAAATCCTTGGGGACAGTTAGCACTTGGAATGAAAACAAAATCCCAGTTTATACGCAAAAAGCTTCTCTCTCAACGATTCAGCAAGATTTGGGAAATATTGTAGAAGATGTTAAAAATCTTGGAATGATTTTTAATGTTCAGGATAAGGCTAATGAATACGCAGCCCAATTACAAACTAAAATTGACGCTGTTAAGAAAGCAAACCCAGCAAGTCAAGGTGAAAAGAAAAAGGCTTTGATTATGGTTGCTTATAATGATGAAACCTTCGGTGCCTACAAGTCTGCTTTGCAAGAAAGTTTGCTGAACCAACTTGGTTATACAAACGTTGCTACGGGGACATCAGGCTTGACCTTGGAAAATCTCGTATCAATGGATCCTGAATTGATTATCTATGTAACCAGCGATCGCAATAAAAAATTGGATGAAAAAGCAGTAGAGTTGATGAAGGCAAATGCTGTTTTGGAAAGCGTTACTGCTGTTAAGAATCAAAAAATAATGACCATCTCTTACGATGAGTTGATGGATTATGGTCCAGCAGTGATTGATTCCCTTGAGAAAATCAATGACTTTATCAATAAATAATGAGTTTGATTGGGAAGAAATTCAAGTTAAAATCAGCCTTCCTTCTAACTACGACCCCAATCAAACCTATCCAGCTATTTTATTGAATGATGGGAACTTGGATTTTCTATCGTCTCTTTCCGAATCTGTGATTTTAGTGGGCTTGATCTCTAAAAATCGCCTAGATGACTACACGCCCTGGAAGTCATCTGCTCTGAGAGATGGAGATCCAGATTTTGGAGGTCAGGCCAAGGTCTATCATGATCATTTATTTGGAGGTCTTTTAGACAAGTTGCAGTCGCTTTATCGCCTGGACGAAACTCGCCTTGCTTATGGAGGCTACTCACTAGGTGGTTTGGCGGCAGTCTACAGTCTTTTCAGCTTTGACAAGGTTTCCTGTGTCTTCTCCATCTGCGGTTCCTTTTGGTATCCTGATTTTGTGACTTACTGTAGGGAAGAAAAGGTGAAAAATTTGGACTGTTTGCTGTATTTACAGAATGGTCAAACAGAAGGAGCACACCATACTAATCGCTTGGCTCAAGCACCAGCCTATGCTGAGCAGATTCATACCAGTCTTCAGCAACGTTATCCGAACGGCCAGTTTGTTTTTGATCCTTATGGACACCATGAACAAGTAGCTGAGCGATTTCTAGCCTTTTCCAACTGGTTGGCCCAAAAATGGAAAATTGAATAAAAGAGTTATCCCTTGGCTTTTGCCAAGGGATTGTTGTATTTTTTAACCAAGAGACTCTCTCTTCTTATCTGGATTCCAGATGAAGCTTGCGATGAAGCTAAAGATGATGGTTAGGATAGCGAGGATAATGGCAAGGATGAGGGCAGGGATGCGGATAAACCACCATAGTGGGTTTGGTTTTTTATCATTGTGCCATTGTTTCGTTTCTTGGTCCAGACGTTGGAATTCTGTTTGGATTCGATTGGCGACTGTTTCAATGCCTTCATCATTCATTTTCTTGATATCTGAGATATCTATTGGATTTCCAAAGTTCATATCGACACGCTCGCGGCTAACTAAGCCCTTCAAAGTCATGGGACCTGTGTAGGTAACCGGCATGATACGGACCTTGGCCATTTTGGCAATCAGAGCTACGCCACCCTTGACATCGTTTGAGTGACGGCTCCCACTTGGAAACATGATGAGGGAGCGATCACTTTTTTTAAGGACGTTGATAGGGTATTTGATGGCAGAAGCGCTAGGATTTTCACGGTCGATAGGAAAGGCGCCACACATACGAATCCACCAGCCAAAGATACGGTTGGTAAAGAGCTCTTTTTTGGCCATAAAGATAAACTGTTTCGGCTTGGTCGCAAAGGCCATGTAAACAGGATCCCACCAGGTACGGTGAGGCGCAACCAAAATATAATTTTCATCTTGATTAGGAATTTTATCGGTATTATGATAGTGAGCATTGCCATTGATGGACCATAGGAGTAAGACAACTAATCCACGTAAATAAGTATAGAACATGCGATCTCCTTCGATTATTTTCTTGTTATTATTATACCTTATCAAAGGAGGGCTGGCAAACTTTTCCCTTGACCAGGTACATATTTAGGATGAAATTAGAATTCTTTTAGAAAAAATGATATGATAGAATTTATGGATAAAAATAAGATTATGGGATTAACCCAAAGAGAAGTCAAGGAAAGACAGGCTAAGGGTTTGGTCAATGATTTTACCGCATCGGCCAGTACCAGCACTTGGCAAATCATCAAACGAAATGTCTTTACCCTTTTTAACGCTTTGAACTTTGCCATTGCTTTGGCCCTAGCCTTTGTGCAGGCTTGGAGCAATTTGGTCTTCTTTGCTGTTATCTGCTTTAACGCTTTTTCTGGAATTGTGACCGAGCTACGGGCCAAACACATGGTGGACAAGCTCAATCTTATGACCAAGGAAAAAGTCAAGACTATTCGGGATGGCCAAGAAGTGGCTCTGAATCCTGAAGAATTGGTGCTAGGAGATGTCATTCGTCTGTCTGCTGGAGAGCAGATTCCCAGTGATGCCTTGGTTTTGGAAGGCTTTTCGGAAGTCAATGAAGCCATGTTAACGGGGGAAAGTGATTTGGTGCAAAAGGAAGTTGATGCTTTGCTTTTGTCAGGAAGTTTCCTAGCCAGTGGGTCAGTTTTAGCTCAAGTTCACCATGTCGGTGCAGACAACTATGCTGCCAAACTCATGCTTGAGGCTAAGACTGTGAAACCAATCAACTCTCGTATCATGAAATCGCTGGACAAGTTAGCAGGTTTTACTGGAAAGATTATCATTCCTTTTGGTCTGGCTCTCTTGCTAGAAGCCTTGCTTTTAAAAGGACTGCCTCTCAAGTCATCCGTTGTAAATTCATCGACAGCCCTACTGGGAATGTTACCCAAGGGAATCGCCCTTTTGACCATCACTTCGCTCTTGACAGCGGTGATTAAGTTGGGCTTGAAAAAGGTCTTGGTGCAGGAGATGTATTCTGTTGAGACCTTGGCGCGCGTGGATATGCTCTGTTTGGACAAGACGGGTACCATCACCCAAGGAAAGATGCAGGTGGAGGCCGTTCTTCCACTGACGGAAACTTATGGTGAAGAGGCTATTGCCAGCATCCTGACCAGCTACATAGCCCATAGTGAGGATAAAAATCCAACAGCCCAAGCCATTCGCCAGCGTTTCCAAGGTCAAGTAGCCTATCCTATGCTCTCTAACCTTCCTTTCTCAAGCGACCGCAAGTGGGGAGCCATGGAGTTAGAAGGTTTGGGAACAGTTTTCTTAGGGGCACCTGAGATGTTGCTGGATTCTGAGGTACCAGAAGCCAGAGTGGCCTTGGAGAGAGGTTCACGTGTCTTGGTCTTAGCTCTCAGTCAGGAGAAATTAGACCATCACAAGCCGCATAAACCATCGGATATTCAGGCTCTAGCCTTGCTGGAAATCCTGGACCCCATTCGAGAGGGAGCAGCAGAGACGCTGGACTATCTTCGTTCTCAGGAAGTGGGCCTCAAGATTATCTCTGGTGACAATCCAGTTACGGTATCCAGCATTGCCCAGAAGGCTGGTTTTGCGGACTATCACAGCTATGTCGATTGCTCAAAAATCACGGATGAGGAATTGATTGCTATGGCTGAGGAGACAGCTATTTTCGGACGTGTTTCCCCACATCAAAAGAAACTCATTATCCAAACGCTGAAAAAAGCGGGTCATACAACAGCTATGACAGGGGATGGAGTTAATGATATCTTGGCCCTTCGTGAGGCGGATTGTTCCATCGTAATGGCGGAAGGGGATCCAGCGACTCGTCAGATTGCCAATTTGGTTCTCTTGAACTCAGACTTTAATGATGTTCCTGAGATTCTCTTTGAAGGTCGTCGTGTGGTCAATAACATTGCCCACATCGCCCCGA
This sequence comes from Streptococcus sp. D2, assembly GCF_006385825.1. Classification (GTDB taxonomy): domain Bacteria; phylum Bacillota; class Bacilli; order Lactobacillales; family Streptococcaceae; genus Streptococcus; species Streptococcus shenyangsis. Next base: position 13,110 of record NZ_VFSI01000010.1, read on the forward strand.
TTTTCTTGATAAAGACCATCTATTCTTTCTTGCTCGCAGTTATCTGTATCGTCAGTGCTTTACTAGGTCGATCTGAGTGGATCTTGATTTTCCCCTTCATTCCAATCCAGATTACCATGATTGACCAGTTTGTGGAAGGTTTCCCACCATTCGTTCTGACTTTTGAGCGAAATATCAAACCTGTCGAGCCAAACTTCCTCAGAAGATCCATGCTCCGTGCCTTACCAAGCGCACTCATGGTCGTGTTTAGTGTTCTTTTTGTTAAAATTTTTGGAGCGAGTCAAGGCTGGTCTGAAATAGAAATCTCAACTCTACTCTATTATCTGCTTGGGTCAATTGGTTTCTTATCCGTATTTAGAGCCTGCATGCCATTTACCCTATGGCGTGTCCTCTTGATTGTTTGGTCAGTAGGAGGCTTCCTAGCCACAGCTCTCTTCCCAAGAATTCAAAAACTGCTTGAAATTTCAACCTTAACAGGACAAACATTACCTGTTTATGGTGTCATGATGTTGGTCTTTACCGTGCTTTTCATCCTGACTAGTCGCTATCAAGCCAGAAAATAAAGAAAGGCTGCAATCTGTGGATTGTGGTCTTTTTAGGTGCAAGATAGCTAGCTGAAATGTGGTATAATAAGAGGTAATAGAGTTTTGGAAAGTGAGAGAATATGATTTCAAAGAGATTAGAATTAGTGGCTTCCTTTGTGCCACAGGGAGCCATTTTGCTAGATGTGGGGAGTGACCATGCTTATTTGCCTATCGATTTAGTCGAAAGAGGAAAAATCGAAAGTGCCATTGCAGGTGAGGTGGTGGAAGGTCCCTACCAATCTGCAGTCAAAAATGTTGAGGCTCACGGCCTAAAGGAGAAAATCCAGGTTCGTTTAGCCAATGGCTTGGCAGCTTTTGAAGAGGCAGACCAAGTGTCTGTAATCACCATTGCTGGTATGGGTGGTCGTTTGATTGCTAGGATATTGGAAGAAGGCTTGGATAAGTTAGCTAATGTAGAACGTCTGATTCTCCAGCCCAATAATCGTGAAGACGATTTGCGTATCTGGTTACAAGAGAACGGATTTCAGATTGTAGCTGAAAGCATCCTAGAAGAAGCTGGTAAGTTTTATGAGATTTTGGTGGTGGAAGCGGGACAAATGAAGTTATCAGCCAGTGATGTTCGCTTTGGACCTATCTTGTCTAAAGATATCAGTTCAGTATTTGTCCAAAAATGGCAAAAAGAAGCTGAGAAGCTAGAGTTTGCCCTCGGACAAATCCCTGAAAAAAATTTGGAAGAACGTCAAGTTCTAGTAGATAAGATTCAAGCCATCAAGGAGGTTCTCCATGCTAGCAAGTGAAGTAATTAACGCATATGAAGCCTTTTGCCCTCAGGAATTCTCCATGGAGGGAGACAGTCGTGGTCTGCAAATTGGAACTTTGGACAAGGATATCCAAAGGGTCATGGTTGCTCTGGATATTCGTGAAGAAACGGTGGCTGAAGCTATTGAAAAGGGTGTGAATTTGATTATCGTCAAGCACGCGCCGATTTTCCGTCCTATCAAAGACTTGGTAGCTAGCCGTCCACAAAATCAGATTTACATTGATCTCATCAAGCATGATATCGCAGTTTATGTCAGCCATACCAATATTGACATCGTTGAAAATGGTCTCAATGACTGGTTCTGCCAGATGCTAGGAATCGAGGAGACGATTTATCTGCAGGAGACAGGCCCTGAACGTGGAATTGGACGTATTGGGAATGTTCAACCTCAGACCTTTGGGGAATTGGCCCAGAATGTCAAGCAAGTCTTTGGTTTAGATAGCCTTCGATTGGTGCATTATCAAGGGAATGATTTGCAGAAGCCTATTTCAAGAGTGGCAATTTGTGGTGGAAGCGGGCAGTCTTTCTATAAGGATGCTTTAGCAAAGGGGGCAGATGTCTACATTACTGGCGATATATATTATCATACTGCTCAGGATATGCTGTCTCATGGCTTGCTAGCATTGGACCCAGGTCACTATATCGAAGTGCTTTTTGTGGAAAAAATTGCAGAGCTTCTTAATCAATGGAAAGAGGAAAAGGGCTGGACTATCGATATTGTACCTAGTCAAGTATCGACCAATCCTTTCCACCATATCTAGTTAGAAAGTGAAAACAATGAAAAAAGTTGCCATTATCGGAGCAGGAATTGTGGGAGCAACAGTAGCCTACTACCTCTCTAAAGAAAGTGACCTAGAGGTAACCGTCTTTGACCATGGACAGGGTCAGGCTACCAAGGCAGCAGCAGGAATTATCAGTCCTTGGTTTTCCAAACGTCGCAATAAAGCCTGGTACAAGATGGCGCGCTTGGGGGCTGACTTTTACGTGGATTTATTAGCTGATTTAGAGAAATCAGGACAAGAAATTGACTTTTACCAGCGTTCGGGAGTCTTTCTCTTGAAGAAGAATGAGTCCAAGTTGGAAGAACTCTATCAACTGGCCCTCCAGCGCAGGGAAGAATCTCCTTTAATAGGGCAATTAGCCATTCTAGACCAAGCATCAGCTAATGAATTATTCCCAGGTTTGAAGGGATTTGATCGCTTGCTCTATGCTTCTGGTGGAGCGAGAGTAGATGGTCAACTCTTAGTGACTCGTTTGCTAGAAGCCAGTCAGGTCAAGCTAGTCAAAGAAAAAGTAACTCTAACACCTTTAGCATCAGGTTACCAGATTGGTGAAGAGGTGTTTGATCAGGTTATTTTGGCGACGGGAGCTTGGTTGGGACACCTGTTAGAGCCTTTAGGTTATGAAGTAGATGTTCGTCCCCAAAAGGGGCAACTCCGAGATTATCAACTTGCCCAAGACATGGAAACTTACCCTGTTGTTATGCCAGAAGGGGAATGGGATTTGATTCCTTTTGCAGGTGGGAAATTGTCCTTAGGTGCTACCCATGAAAATGATATGGGATTTGATTTGACGGTAGATGAAACCTTACTCAAACAAATGGAGGAGGCAGCCTTGCCCCATTATCCAGTTTTATCTAAAGCGACTTCAAGAGCTGAGCGTGTGGGAATCCGTGCCTATACCCGTGATTTCTCTCCTTTCTTTGGGCAGGTGCCAGAATTGGCAGGTGTCTATGCTGCTAGTGGACTAGGTTCATCAGGCCTCACAACTGGTCCTATCATTGGTTACCATCTAGCTCAACTGATCCAAGGCAAGGAGATGACCTTAGACCCTCTAAACTATCCAATTGAAAACTATGTCAAACGGGTAAAAAGCGAATAATACTCAATGAAAATCAAAGAACAAACTAGGAAACTAGCCGCAGGCTGCTCAAAACACTGTTTTGAGGTTGTAGATAGAGCTGGTGAAGTCAGCTCAAAACACTGTTTTGAGGTTGTGGATAGAACTGACGAAGTCAGTAACCATACCAACCTATGGCAGGCGACATTGAAGTGGTTTGAAGAGATTTTCGAAGAGTATAAGCATTTTACTGGAATTTTAGTCTCCCCTCTAGGATGGCAAATGACATTCCCTATCAAAAATGGTAAAATAAGAAAAAATAATCCGAGAATCGAGGAAAGAAGATGCAAGAAAAGATTTTGGTAACGGGTGGGGCAGGTTTTATTGGAACTCACACAGTTATTGAGTTAATCCAAGCAGGTCATCAGGTTGTTGTGGTGGATAACCTTGTCAACAGCAATCGTAAAAGTTTAGAAGTTGTTGAGAGAATTACAGGAGTTGAAGTGCCTTTCTATGAGGCAGATATTCGAGACACAGATACCCTCAGAGATATTTTCAAGCAAGAAGAACCAACAGGGGTCATTCACTTCGCTGGCTTGAAGGCTGTCGGTGAATCTACCCGTATTCCTCTTGCCTACTATGACAACAATATTGCTGGGACTGTTAGTCTTTTGAAGGTAATGGAAGAAAACAACTGTAAAAACATCATTTTCAGTTCTTCTGCGACAGTTTACGGAGATCCGCACACAGTACCCATCTTGGAAGATTTCCCACTTTCAGTGACCAATCCATACGGCCGTACTAAGCTTATGCTAGAGGAAATTTTGACGGATATCTACAAGGCAGACTCAGAATGGAATGTGGTCTTACTTCGTTACTTTAACCCAATCGGAGCCCATGAGAGTGGTGATTTGGGAGAAAATCCAAACGGTATTCCAAATAACCTTTTGCCATATGTAACTCAAGTAGCCGTTGGGAAATTAGAGCAAGTGCAAGTGTTTGGAGACGATTACGATACGGAAGATGGAACTGGTGTTCGTGACTATATCCACGTTGTCGATTTGGCTAAAGGTCACGTCGCAGCTCTGAAAAAAATCCAAAAAGGTTCAGGTCTAAACGTTTATAACCTTGGAACAGGTAAAGGCTACTCAGTTCTTGAAATTATCCAAAATATGGAAAAAGCAGTGGGACGTCCAATTCCTTACCGCATCGTAGACCGTCGCCCAGGGGATATCGCAGCCTGCTATTCAGATCCTGCAAAAGCCAAAGCAGAATTGGGCTGGGAAGCAGAACTCGGCATCACCCAAATGTGTGAAGATGCATGGCGTTGGCAAAGCAAGCATCCAAATGGATTTGAAGACTAAGATGGTGATGTCAATCATTGTCCCCTGTTTAAACGAAGAGGAAGTACTTCCTCTTTTTTATCAGGCTTTGGAAGCTTTACTTCCAGATTTGGAAACAGAAATCGAGTATGTCTTTGTCGACGATGGATCAAGTGATGGAACCTTGGAACTCTTAAAGGCCTATCGGGAACAAAATCCGGCAGTACATTATATTTCTTTCTCTCGAAATTTTGGAAAAGAAGCAGCCCTCCATGCAGGTTTGCAATATGCGACAGGAGATTTGGTGGTGGTGATGGATGCAGACCTCCAAGATCCTCCTAGTATGTTGCTTGAGATGAAAGCTTTACTAGACCAAAATGCAGACTTGGACTGTGTTGGAACACGGAGAACCAGTCGAGAAGGAGAACCCTTCTTTCGCAGTTTCTGTGCTAATCTCTTTTACCGCCTTATGCAAAAAATCAGCCCAGTAGCCCTGCCATCAGGTGTCCGTGATTTTCGCATGATGAGAAGGTCTGTAGTCGATGCCATTTTAAGCTTGACCGAGTCCAATCGTTTTTCTAAGGGACTATTTGCCTGGGTCGGTTTTAAAACCCATTATCTGGACTATCCAAATATCGAAAGGCAGGCTGGCAAGACCAGTTGGAGTTTTAGGCAACTCTTTTTCTACTCTATTGAAGGGATTGTTAATTTTTCAGATTTTCCCTTGATTATAGCCTTCGTAGCTGGTCTCCTATCTTGTTTTATTTCTTTGCTTATGACCTTTTTTGTTGTGGTTCGGACTCTTATTTTGGGCAATCCGACATCAGGTTGGACCTCTCTGATGGCGGTCATTCTCTTTCTTGGGGGAATTCAACTCCTGACCATTGGGATTCTTGGCAAGTACATCAGTAAGATTTATCTAGAGACTAAAAAAAGACCACTTTATCTTATCAAAGAAAAAAGTGACCTTCCTGATTTTACAGAAAAAAATAAAGTGAAAAGACTATAATTTTACATGGAAATATGCTAAACTAGAAAGAGTGAAACGTTCTTGTCAATTTACTATGAAAGATTAGTGTTGATCTTTAATCAAGGCACGTGTCGGACAGTTTCTAATAGCTTCTATGACATCCTGGCTAGGAGAAATTTCTTTTTCTAGTTGGTCAGGGTCATCGTAAAAGCGCACGATTCCATTATCGTGGTAATCAAATAAATCAGAATAAGTTTGGCAAAGCCCACAGGCAATGCAGCGTTCAGGTATAAGTGTGATTTTCATATTTATATTGTAATAAGAAAAGTCAAAAAAAACAAGGAGTAAGGTATGGCAAAAGAACCGTGGCAAGAAGATATTTATGAAAATCAAGAAGAAACAAGATCAGGCCGTCGTTCGAAATCACAGGGTGGTGGAGTTATAGCGAATCGTATCTTGACTATTTTAGCTAGTATTTTCTTTGTAATTGTGGTGGTGATGATTATTGTTCTGATCTATCTGTCATCGGGTGGGAGTAATCGCACAGTAGCTTTAAAAGATTTTCACGATTCTGATGCAAATGTAGTACAGATTTCATCTTCTAGTAGTTCAGAACAGGCATCTTCTAGTTCAGAGGATAAGGAAGAGTCATCTAGTAGCTCAGAACATCCAACAGATCCAGAAGGAACTACAAAAGTTTTGGCTGGAGAAGGAGAAGCAGCCATTGCAGCTCGTGCAGGTATCTCGATTGCTCAGTTAGAGGCCTTGAATCCTGGACATATGGCTACAGGATCTTGGTTTGCTAATCCAGGTGATGTTATAAAAATAAAATAGGAGCCGATATGAAAACAATTCAAATTGCTATTGACGGTCCTGCTTCAAGTGGCAAGAGTACGGTCGCAAAGATTATTGCCAAGGATTTTGGATACACCTATCTAGATACAGGTGCTATGTATCGTGCAGCGACCTACATGGCTCTCAGGAACCAATTAGTAGTTGAACAAGTTGAAGAACTCTTAGACTTATTGGACCAGCATCCAATCAGCTTTGGGCGTTCAGAAACTGGAGAACAGCTTGTCTTTGTAGGGGATGTGGATATTACCCATCCTATCCGTGAAAATGAAGTGACCAACCATGTTTCTGCTATTGCGGCAATTCCTGAAGTTCGTGAGAAACTAGTTTCTCTCCAACAAGAGATCGCCCAGCAAGGTGGGATTGTCATGGATGGTCGTGATATTGGAACTGTTGTATTGCCACAAGCAGAATTGAAAATTTTCCTAGTAGCTTCTGTCGATGAGAGAGCAGATCGTCGTTATAGGGAAAATATCGCCAAGGGAATTGAGACAGACCTTGAAACCCTAAAAGAAGAAATTGCTGCGCGTGACTATAAGGATAGTCATCGTGAGACTTCGCCTCTCAAACAAGCTGAGGACGCTGTCTACCTTGATACAACTGGTTTGAACATTCAAGAAGTAGTTGAAAAAATTAAAGCAGAAGCTGAAAAAAGAATGTAAATATAGAAAAGCCGATAGATTGATATCGGTTTTTTTCTAAATTTGTCAAAATGTTGAATTTAGGGTATAATAGTTGCTGTTCGAGAAATTTTGATTTTCAAAGAATAGTGAATGATGATAAGGAGAAACCATGAATAACTTACCAAATTGCCCAAAATGTAACTCAGAGTATGTCTACGAAGACGGTGCCCTACTGGTTTGCCCAGAGTGTGCTCATGAGTGGAATCCTGCTGAAGTTGCAGATGTAGAAGAGGGTATTGTTGCGATCGATGCCAACGGGAATAAATTGGCTGACGGTGATACTGTAACCCTCATCAAGGACTTGAAAGTAAAAGGTGCGCCAAAAGATTTGAAACAAGGGACGCGCGTAAAAAATATCCGCATCGTGGAAGGTGACCACAATATTGATTGTAAAATTGATGGTTTTGGTGCAATGAAACTCAAATCAGAGTTTGTGAAGAAAATTTAAGCATGTCAAAGCACTATAAACTTGTATTTTATAGCCGTATCTTCTTGTTTCTAGCGGCTTTTACGGGAGTTTATCTTGAAATTGCCAAGCATGGTGGATTTGGGATGCTTCTCTATTATACGGTTCTGTCTAACCTCTTAGTAGCGATTTTTACGCTCTATCTTCTAAAGGTTATGAGCCGTTTAGGTGAAAACTGGCAAAGGTCAAGTCTCTTGCGCTTAAAAGGTGGAGTCACCATGAGTATCATGATTACCTGTGTGATTTACCATTTCCTTTTAGCGCCTATTGCGACTAATTTTTATACTCTAGAAAATTTCCTTTGCCACTATATCGTTCCCCTCTGGTTTTTAGCAGATACCCTCTTTTTTGATAAACAGGGTCAATACAAAATCTGGGATCCAGTTGTGTGGACGATTTTACCCTTGCTGTATATGATTTTTGCTCTTTTTAATGGCTTGGTACTGAAATTAGACATTCCTAATTCTAAGGTCAGTCCTTTCCCTTACTTCTTTTTGAATGTGAACAAGGGTTGGGATGTCGTGTTTAAGTGGTGTCTGATTATCTTTGTTGCCTATATGGTGGCAGGATTTATCTTCTACTTTATCAAGCAAATCAAGAGAAGGTCATCCTAATACTCTTTGAAAATAAAATTCAAACCACGTCAGATTCGCCTTGCCGTATATATGTTACTGACTTCGTCAGTTTCATCTACAACCTCAAAACTATGTTTTGAGCTGACTTCGTCAGTTTCATCTACAACCTCAAAACCATGTTTTGAGCTGACTTCGTCAGTTCTATCTACAACCTCAAAGTAGTGCTTTGAGCAACCTACGGCTAGCTTCCTAGTTTGCTCTTTGATTTTCATTGAGTATAAGATACAAGGGATTCATTTTCGAGTTTAAGAAGGAGTCTACAAACCAATGGGACTTCTTCTTTTCTTGCTTTATAATTCTTAAAAGAGTAGAAGATTAAGAGAAAATATAGAAAGAGATTTCATGAAACAATTTTTAGAACGGGCCAGTATTTTGGCTCTCTCCCTCGTTTTGATTACGTCCTTTTCCATCTCGAGTGCCCTGCCAGCCATGTTTGACTATTATCAAGGTTATCCTAAGGAACAAATTGAGCTCTTGGCGAGCTTGCCATCCTTTGGGATCATGATTATGTTACTACTAAATGGTTTCTTAGAAAAAATATTTCCTGAGCGATTACAGATTAGTTTGGGCTTGCTGATTTTATCACTGAGTGGAACAGCACCCTTTTGGTATCAAGCCTACCCCTTTGTCTTTGGAACACGGATTCTTTTTGGTTTAGGTGTTGGAATGATCAATGCTAAGGCCATTTCTATTATCAGTGAACGTTATCAAGGAAAAACGCGGATTCAGATGTTAGGGCTACGCGGTTCTGCAGAGGTCGTTGGGGCCTCTCTCATTACCTTGGCAGTCGGCCAGTTGTTGGCCTTTGGTTGGACAGCTACTTTCTTAGCCTATAGTGCTGGATTTTTGGTGCTGACCCTTTATCTGCTCTTTGTCCCTTATGGAAAGGAAAAGAAAGAAGTCAAGAAAAAGGAGAAGGAAGCAAGTCGCTTAACTAGGGAAATGAAAGGCTTGATTTTTATCCTAGCTATTGAAGCAGCGGTTGTAGTTTGTACCAATACAGCTATTACCATCCGTATTCCAAGTTTGATGGTGGAAAGAGGACTTGGAGATGCACAGTTATCTAGTTTTGTACTTAGTGTCATGCAGTTGATCGGGATTGTGGCTGGTGTGAGTTTTTCTTTCTTGATTTCTATCTTTAAAGAGAAACTGCTCCTCTGGTCTGGTATTGCCTTCGGCTTAGGGCAAATCGTGATTGCTCTCTCTCCATCCTTGTGGGTGGTAGTGGCAGGAAGCATTCTGGCTGGTTTTGCCTACAGTGTAGCCTTGACGACGGTCTTTCAACTTGTCTCTGAAAGAATTCCAGCTAAACTCCTCAATCAAGCAACTTCATTTGCTGTATTAGGCTGTAGTTTTGGAGCCTTTACGACACCATTCGTTCTAAGTGCAATTGGCTTACTAACTCACAATGGCATGCTCGTCTTTGCCATTTTAGGATCATGGTTGATTGTAACCTCTATCTTTGTCATGTACCTACTTCAAAAGAGAGCTTAGGATTGGTTTCCTAAGTTTTTCTTTTGATACTCAATGAAAATCAAATAGCAAACTAGAAAGATAGCCGCAGGTTGCTCAAAACACTGTCTTGAGGTTGTAGATAAGACTGACGAAGTCAGTTACCTATACCTATGATATCTACGGCAAGGTGAAGCTGACGTAGTTTGAAGAGATTTTCGAAGAGTATGAGATTTTTATACCCAGACAGTATTTGTTTTAGAATCTTGTCTCCAGACTAATTTCTTGATACAATAGAAGTCATGACAAGATATAAAGCAACTATTTCCTATGATGGTTACGCCTTTGCTGGTTTTCAGCGCCAGCCTCATGCGCGTAGCGTTCAGGAAGAAATTGAAAAAACCTTGACCAGGTTAAATAAAGGGCAAGCCATTACTGTTCACGGTGCTGGTAGGACAGATAGTGGTGTTCATGCCCTGGGACAGGTTATTCATTTTGACTTGCCCTACCAGATGGATGAGGAAAAACTTCGCTTTGCCTTGGACACCCAGTCCCCTGAAGATATTGATGTGATTTCTATTGAGCTAGTGGAGGATGATTTTCATTGCCGTTATGCCAAGCATAGCAAGACCTATGAGTTTATCGTAGATAGGGGCCGTCCCAAAAATCCTATGCGTCGTCACTATGCTACTCACTTTCCCTATCCGCTTGATGTGGAACGGATGCAGATGGCAATCAAAAAGTTAGAGGGAATACATGATTTTACAGGCTTTACAGCATCTGGAACCAGTGTGGAGGATAAGGTTCGCACCATCACAGAAGCTAGTCTCAGGGTTGATGAGACAGGACAATTTTTGACCTTTACCTTTTCAGGAAATGGCTTCTTGTATAAGCAGATTCGCAATATGGTGGGGACACTGCTCAAAATCGGAAACAACCGTATGCCAGTAGAGCAGATTGACCTCATCTTGGAGAAAAAGGACAGGCAACTTGCAGGTCCCACTGCAGCACCAAATGGTTTGTATTTAAAGGAGATTCGTTATGAAGAATAATCGTATTTTAGCACTTTCTGGGAATGATATTTTTAGTGGTGGTGGTTTATCAGCAGATTTGGCTACCTATACTTTGAACGGCTTGCATGGCTTTGTAGCAGTGACTTGCTTGACAGCCTTGACAGAAAAGGGATTCGAAGTCTTTCCAACTGACGATGCCATTTTTCAACATGAATTAGATAGTTTGCGTGATGTGGAATTTGCAGGGATTAAGATTGGTCTTCTACCAACTGTCAGTGTGGCTGAGAAGGCACTGGACTTTATCAAGCAGCGCCCAGGAGTGCCTGTGGTATTGGATCCTGTCTTGGTCTGCAAGGAAACGCACGACGTAGCAGTCAGTGAACTCTGCCAAGAGTTGATTCGCTTTTTCCCTTATGTCAGTGTGATTACGCCTAATCTTCCTGAAGCAGAATTATTGGCTGGTCAAGAAATCAAAAGCTTGGAAGACATGAAAACTGTAGCGCAGAAATTGCATGATTTAGGCGCGCCAGCAGTTATTATCAAGGGAGGCAATCGCCTTAGTCAGGACAAGGCTGTGGATGTCTTTTATGATGGACAAACCTTTACAGTCCTAGAAAATCCTGTCATCCAAGGGCAAAATGCTGGTGCAGGTTGTACCTTTGCCTCTAGCATTGCCAGTCACTTGGTTAAAGGTGCTGAACTTTTACCAGCAGTAGAAAGTTCTAAGGCTTTCGTTTATCGTGCCATTGCACAAGCAGATCAGTATGGAGTAAGACAATATGAAGCAAACCAAAACAACTAAAATCGCCCTTGTATCCCTCTTAACCGCCCTTTCTGTGGTTCTAGGTTATTTCTTAAAAATTCCAACACCGACAGGAATTCTAACTCTTTTAGATGCTGGTGTCTTCTTTGCGGCCTTCTACTTTGGTAGTCGTGAAGGGGCTGTAGTCGGAGGACTAGCAGGTTTCTTGATTGACCTCTTATCAGGCTATCCTCAGTGGATGTTCTTTAGTTTGGTCAACCATGGCTTGCAGGGATTTTTCGCAGGATTTAAAGGAAAAACTCAGTGGTTAGGCCTTATCTTAGCAACGATTGCCATGGTAGGGGGTTACGCCCTAGGTTCTACTTTGATGAATGGCTGGGCTGCAGCCCTACCTGAAATTCTTCCCAACTTTTTCCAAAATACAGTGGGGATGATTGTCGGATTTATTTTGAACCAAAGCATCAAGAAGATAAAGTAAAAAGTTAGCTGTTCGAGCTAACTTTTTTGTATAAATTTAATCAAAATAAAGCAAGTCTTTGCTTGTTTTTGTAAAGAGGTCAAAACCATTCTTAGTAACAACACCGCAGTCTTCGATACGGACACCAACTTTACCAGGGATATAGATACCTGGTTCAACAGAGAAGCACATGCCTTCTTCGATAACCAAGTCGTTTCCTTCCATGATAGATGGGAATTCGTGGACATCCATACCGATACCGTGACCGAGACGGTGGTTGAAGTACTCGCCGTAACCAGCTTTTTCGATGACCTCACGGGCAGCGCGGTCCACTTCATGGGCAGTCACACCTGGTTTGATAAAGTCAAGAGCAGCTTGTTGAGCTTCAAGAGTCAAGTTATAAATGTCTTTCTTGAATTGGTCAGGTTTGCCGACTGCGACTGTACGAGTCATATCTGACGCATAGCCGTTGACTAGAACACCAAGATCAAAGAGGAGAAGAGCATTATTTTCAACCTTGTTTGCTGCTGGGATACCGTGTGGATTTGCAGCATTATTACCAGTCAAGACCATAGTATCAAAGCTCATTTCATAGCCTTCACGTTTCATGGCAAAGTCGATTTGAGCGATAATATCTGTCTCCGTCTTATCAAGAGAAATATTATCAAAACCAACCTTAACAGCCTTATCAGCATAGAGACCTGCAACCATCATTTTTTGCACTTCATCAGCTGATTTGATGAGGCGCATGCGTTGGATACGAGGAGTGAGGTTGTCAAACTCAGCTGTTTCAAAAACTGATTTCAAGCCATGGTATTTAGTCAAAATGAGGTTGTCAAACTCCACAGCTACACGTTTGAAGTCGTGCTGTGGAAGAGCATCTTTCATTTTTTGCCATGGATTTTCAGAATCCACATAGCCTACAACTGGGAAGGATACGGTGCTGCTTGCACGCTCAACCTCAAGGGCTGGAACGAACAGAAGTGGTTCCTGATCAGCTAGGATAAAGAGGAACATTTGACGTTCATGAGGATCACTGTAAAAGCCAGTGAGGTAATTGATAGTGACGGGGTCAGATACGACAGCGACGTCTAGTTTTTCAGTTTCAAGATATGTTACGATTTGTTGTAATTTAGACATATGCTACCTTCTTTCTACCCCTCTATTTTGGCAAAAAAAGAGAGAAAATGCAAGGGAGAAGGGTAAAAGAAAAGACAAAAAGAACTCCGACAAGATAACGGAGTTCTTTGATATCATTTTCCTTTGTTTATGAAAAGTCAGCCTTGCTTTTGACGTCGCTGTATTCTTCAGCGATTTCTTGGCTGAGAATATCCTCATAAGCAGGGAGTTGAATGTCCTGACCATATTTCTTCTTGAGGGCAGTAGTGACTAGGCGATAAGCTAGATTGGCATTACGAGAGAGGATAGGCCCGTGGAAGTAAGAACCAAAGACATTCTTATAATGAACTCCTTCGCCGACCTTTTCTTCGTTATTTCCATTTCCATAGACAACCTGTCCCAGCGGTTTTTGGTCATCTGAGAGGAAGGTACGACCCTGATGATTTTCAAAACCATAGTAGGTTTCATTGAAATCTTCATTGTGAATCTTGATGTCACCGATAAAACGGTTATTGGTCTGGTTGAGGGTGTAGTGGCCCATGACACCTAGCCCTTCGATACGCCTACCCGATGCTTCAATATAATATTGACCCAATAGTTGGAAACCACCACAGATAGCCAGAACCACACCGTCGTTTTGGATGTAGTTGTCAATGCTCTCTTTTTTAGCAGGTAGGTCGTCTGCAATAATACTTTGTTCAAAGTCTTGACCGCCACCGAAAAAGGCGATGTCGTAGTGATTTTCATCAAAATCATCATGAAGTGAAACGATGTCAACGGTCACATGGGCTCCCAGTTTTTCAGCAACATACTTGAGCATGAGGATGTTTCCATTGTCCCCATAGGTATTCATGAGATTTCCGTAGAGGTGAGCAATGTTGAGCTGATAAGGGTAATTGCCATCTTTTGAGGAAAGTGAAGTATAAACCATTAGTTCATCTCCTTTCTAACAATCTGACGACTAGCCAGCAGTTCGCGGAATTCCAGCATAGCAGTATAGGTAGCTAGGATATAGGCATGCTTGCAGTCTTGGTTCTCAATGGTCTTGAGAACTTGCTCCAGATTGCTTGTTTCAGTGATTTTCTCAGCTGGATAGCCTGTCACTCGGAGACGACGTGCAATTTCAGAATGGCGAACACCGCCAGCGTTGATTTCAGGAATGTCCATCTCAGTGATTTGTTCAAAATCAGCATCCCAAATCCAGCTAGTATCAATTCCGTCCGCATAGTTGGCATTAAGGAGAACAGATAGGCTAAATGGATAAGGCGCTAGTTTAATCATTTCGATAGCTTGAGTTGCACCGACTGGATTTTTAATCAAGACGAGGGTACATTCCTTGTCACCGATATGGAAGGTTTCCTGACGACCAAAGACAGCACGGCTCTTATCAAATCCTTGCTTGATTAGTTGTGAATCTGCACCAAGGAAACGGGCGATAGCCACAGCAGCTAGGGCGTTGTAGATATTGTAGAGACCACCGATTTGAATACCGTATTCTTGTCCGTCAATGACAAAGCGAGAGCGATTGTTGGTTAACTCAACCAATTCTGTCAAGCGATAGTCGAGATCAGGACGTTTACATCCGCAGCTTTCACAGATATAGGCACCCAAGTTTGCATAGGTATTATGCTCATATTTGAGGATGCCTTGGCAGTCAGGACAGAGAATTCCGTCGGTATTATAGTGAGCCAGCTGGGCTGGACCTTTCTCCAAGTCAAAACCAAAATACTCTACAGGATTTGGAATAGCTGGCTTGTAGAAAAGTGGGCTGTCTCCATTAAGGAGAACAGTGGCAGTAGGCACTTTACGAATAGCATCCAAAATCATCTTGTAAGTTGTGTAAATCTCACCATAGCGGTCCATCTGGTCACGGAAGATATTGGTGATAACAAAAAGGCTTGGCTGGATATAGTCACAGATACGAGATAGACTGGCTTCGTCGATTTCTAGGACGGCAATATTTTTCCCAGTTTTAGACGATTTGGCTGTTAAGAAGGTTGTCGCAATTCCTGTAATCATGTTGGCACCGCTTGGGTTGGTCAGAACTTGACCATAAACCTCTTTTAAAATGCCGACAGTGAGGGCAGTTGTCAAGGTTTTTCCGTTGGTTCCAGTGACCACGACAATCTCGTAGTTCTTAGCTAGGTTTTGTAAAATATCTTTATCAAATTGAAGGGCAAGTTTTCCTGGAAGCGTACTCCCTCGGCCAAGACGGCTTAAAACGAAGTGGGAAGAACGCCCAGCAAGAAGGCCCAAAGTAGTTTTTAATTTCATGTTTCTATTATATCATAAAAGAGGGAAAAGACAGATTTGATACTCAATGAAAATCAAAGAGCAAACTAGTAAGCTAGCCGCAGGCTGTACTTGAGTACGGCAAGGTGAAGCTGACGTAGTTTGAATTTGATTTTCGAAGAGTATGAGATTTCGCAGAAATGAAAACAGACCTCAGAGGGCTGTTCGATACGATTAAATCTCAACTTAAATCGCAAACAAGTCATTCAAGTTCTCAGCCAAGGTTGGGTGAGTGAAGATTTGTTTTGTGAAGTAAGTGTAAGGAATCTTATTGTCCATAGCAACAGTGATGATGTTGATGATTTCTTGAGAACCTTCTGAGAAGATGCTTGCTCCAAGAATTTCTTTTGTTTCAGTATTAACAACAGCTTTGAAAGCTCCGCGAAGGTCTCCATTTACGTGACCGCGAGGCATTGCTGCAACAGGGATTTCCTTCACTGCGTATGGAAGTTTCAAATCAGCAGCTTGGCTTTCAGTCAAACCGACTTGTGAAAGTGCAGGTGTGATGAACATAGTGTTTGGTACATTGAGACGGTCTTCAAGTGTGTAGCTGCCATCTCCAGCAAGGTAGCTGTAAACAACACGGAAGTCATCAAGTGAAATGTAAGTAAATTGAAGGCCACCGTTGACATCTCCAACTGCAAAGACACCAGGAACGTTTGTTTGACAATGTTTGTCTACTTTAATAGCACCACGTTCAGTTAGTTCAATATCTGTATTTTCAAGTTGAAGTGGTTCTACATTTGGTTTGCGTCCAGTTGAGTAGAGAAGGGCGTCGAAACGGTAAGTTTCGTTTTCAGTTACAAGGAGCACTTGGTCACTATCGTTTTTGATTTCAGTAGTGCGGATATTTTGAAGCAATTCAATACCGTCTTCTTCCATGTATTGCTTAGCAAGAGCTGCGATGGAAGGTTCTGCACGAGGTAGGAAAGTATCCAAGGCATCTAGAACTGTAACCTTGCTTCCAAGTTTGTTGTAAAGACCAGCAAATTCAAGACCGATATTTCCGCCACCAAGGATTCCAAGTTTTTCAGGCAATTTGTCCAAGTTTTGAATACCTGTTGAGTCAAAGACGTTTTTGCTTGTAGCAAGTCCAGGGATTGGCAAGACGTTTGAAACAGCACCAGTGTTGATGACGATTGTTTCAGCGGTCAGTTCTTTCTTTTCATCACCAGCTTGGATTTCGATGACTTTATTTGAAAGGAAGTGAGCTTCCGCATCAAAGATATCCACGCCTGTACCTGCAACAGTAGCATAGTTTTTACCATTGAGGCGACCAGTGATAGTATTTTTGGTAGCAATCACTTCTTCAAAAGACAAGTCTTTCTCAGCAGCAACTAGTAAAGTTTTAGTTGGGATACAACCAATGTTGATACAAGTTCCACCATACATAGCTTTACTACGTTCAACGAGGGCAACTTTTTTGCCAGCTGAAGCCAATTTACCAGCTAGTGTTTTACCAGCTTTACCAAATCCGATAACGATTAAATCATAAGTTAACATTTAGAATTCCTCCTTTTCGACTTTCATTCTAGCACAAGAAAAAAACTTTTGCACAATTCTGCTACGAAAAAGACAGAAAAAGCTAAAAACGCTTTCCAAACAAAAAACTAGTAATTTTTTGACAAGCTTGATAAACTAAAATCCTATCTATTTTTATATAAGATAGAATAAATGTTCGAAAATAGGAGGTTTTATGAAATTGAATCGTTATATTATTGCTTTTGCTGGGGTCATTTTACACTTAATGCTGGGTTCGACTTATGCTTGGAGTGTTTATCGCAACCCTATTATTGAAAAAACGGGATGGGATCAGGCTTCTGTTGCCTTTGCCTTTAGTCTAGCAATCTTTTGTTTGGGATTATCGGCTGCATTTATGGGGCGTTTGGTAGAAAAATTTGGTCCGAGAGTCATGGGGAGTCTATCTGCTTTTCTATACGCAGGTGGAAATATCTTAACAGGATTTGCAATAGACCGTCAGGAGCTGTGGTTGTTGTATCTCGCTTATGGCATTTTAGGTGGGCTTGGTTTGGGAGCAGGCTATATTACCCCTGTGTCAACGATTATAAAATGGTTTCCTGATAAACGTGGTCTCGCAACAGGTTTAGCGATTATGGGGTTTGGTTTTGCTTCTTTATTGACTAGTCCCATAGCGCAACATCTCATCGCAGGGGTAGGGCTTGTAGAAACTTTTTATATTTTAGGTGCAAGTTACTTTATTATCATGCTCCTAGCTTCACAATTCATTAAGCGTCCAAATGAGCAAGAGCTTGCAATTTTATCTGTTTCAGGGAAAGAAAAAATAACCTCTTTGACGCAAGGAATGGCTGCAAATCAGGCCCTGAAAAGCAATCGGTTTTATATACTTTGGATTATTTTCTTTATCAACATAGCTTGTGGTTTAGGCTTAATTTCAGCGGCATCGCCAATGGCACAGGAGATGGCTGGCTTGTCTACAAGTCATGCAGCAGTAATGGTGGGCGTTTTAGGGATTTTCAATGGGTTTGGTCGTTTGCTCTGGGCGAGTTTATCTGACTATATCGGTCGCCCTCTAACCTTTAGTATATTACTGCTTGTCAATCTTTTCTTTTCTCTCTCGCTTTGGCTCTTTACAAATTCCGTTTTATTTGTAGTCGCTATGTCTATTTTGATGACTTGCTATGGAGCTGGTTTTTCATTGATTCCGGCTTATCTCAGTGATATTTTTGGAACCAAGGAATTGGCCGCTCTGCATGGATATATTTTAACAGCTTGGGCAATGGCTGGTTTAGCAGGACCTATTTTATTAGCAGAGACTTATAAAATGGCTCATTCTTACACACAAACCTTGTTCGTTTTTCTCATTTTATATAGTATAGCCTTGGCTTTGTCTTATTATCTAGGTCGTTCAATCAAAAAGGAAAGCCAAAAACCGCTTACATGATTTTCTAGAGAAATTGGGCTATCTTTTAAGCTTGTCTTGTGTTATACTAGATAGGTTGCAAAGAAAACAGTACTTTTCTTTTGTGGAAAAGAAGCAACACGATTTTATATCCAGTATATGAAAATCCGTCATAAAAAGAAAAGTATAAACTAAGCCCTATAGGGTGGCTTCGCACCACCTTTAGAAAGAAGAATAACGTGAAATTTAATGAATTAAACTTGTCTGCTGATTTGCTAGCAGAGATTGAAAAAGCTGGTTTTGTAGAAGCCAGTCCGATCCAAGAACAAACTATTCCCTTGGCTCTTGAAGGTAAGGACGTTATCGGTCAAGCTCAGACTGGTACAGGAAAAACTGCAGCCTTTGGCTTGCCTACCCTTGAAAAAATCCGTACAGAAGAAGCGACCATCCAAGCTTTGGTTATCGCTCCAACACGTGAACTTGCTGTCCAAAGTCAAGAAGAACTCTTCCGCTTTGGCCGTAGCAAGGGAGTGAAAGTTCGCTCAGTTTACGGTGGTTCCAGCATTGAAAAACAAATCAAAGCTCTTAAATCTGGTGCCCATATCGTGGTGGGAACTCCAGGTCGCCTCTTGGACTTGATTAAACGCAAGGCCTTGAAATTACAAGATATTGAAACTCTCATCCTTGACGAAGCAGATGAAATGCTCAACATGGGCTTCCTTGAAGATATCGAAGCGATCATTTCTCGTGTCCCTGAAAACCGTCAAACCCTACTCTTCTCAGCAACTATGCCAGATGCCATCAAGCGTATCGGTGTTCAGTTTATGAAAGAACCTGAGCATGTGAAGATTGCTGCCAAGGAATTGACAACAGAATTGGTTGACCAATACTATATCCGAGTTAAAGAACAAGAAAAATTTGATACCATGACCCGTCTCATGGACGTGGAACAACCAGAACTTGCTATCGTATTTGGTCGTACAAAACGCCGTGTAGATGAATTGACTCGTGGTCTGAAAATCCGTGGCTTCCGTGCAGAAGGAATTCATGGAGACCTAGACCAAAACAAACGTCTTCGTGTCCTTCGTGACTTTAAAAATGGCAATCTTGATGTTTTGGTTGCGACAGACGTTGCAGCGCGTGGGTTGGATATTTCAGGTGTGACCCATGTCTACAACTACGATATTCCACAAGATCCTGAAAGTTATGTTCACCGTATCGGGCGTACAGGTCGTGCTGGTAAATCAGGTCAGTCTATTACCTTCGTTTCACCTAATGAAATGGGTTACCTCCAAATCATCGAGAACTTGACAAAGAAACGCATGAAAGGTCTCAAACCTGCAAGTGCAGAAGAAGCCTTCCAAGCTAAAAAGCAAGTAGCTCTTAAGAAAATCGAACGTGATTTTGCTAATGAGGAGATTCGTAGCAACTTTGAGAAGTTTGGCAAGGATGCTCGTCAATTGGCCTCAGAATTTAGTCCTGAAGAATTGGCCATGTATATTCTCAGCTTAACAGTTCAGGATCCAGATAGTCTTCCTGAAGTGGAGATTGCGCGTGAAAAACCACTGCCGTTTAAACCATCAGGTAATGGCTTCGGTGGTAAAGGTAAGGGAGGTCGTGGAGGCCGTCGTGGGGACGACCGTCGAGACCGTGATCGCCGTGGCAATGGTCGTCGTGATGATTTCAAAAAAGGAAGTCGTGGCAATGATCGTTTTGATAAAGACAGACGTTACCGTAATAAAGACAATAAAAAACCACGCAATACTTCAAGCGAAAAGCAAACAGGCTTTGTTATTCGTAACAAGGGTGACAAATAAGAAAAAGCGGTTCAAAATGAATCGCTTTTTTATATAAGGAGACCAAGGTTGAAAGAAGATGGTGATAGCAAAGGATAGGTGAAATGGAAAGGTATTATCCATCCATCTTCTTATGATAATATAATATCAAAAATAAATTAGGTTGTCAACAAGAAAACCTAATTTTCTAAAATATTTCAGCTAGTCTAAATTGCAATTAAATAAGCAATTTTCAGATAATAATTGAAAATTCAAGCTTTTTATGTTATAATGATAGCGATTAAATTCGAGGTGAAAAATGGCACATTTACTAGAAAAAACAAGAAAAATTACTTCTATCCTGAAGCGCTCGGAGGAGCAGTTGCAGGAAGAACTTCCCTACAATGCGATTACCCGTCAATTGGCAGATATTATTGACTGTAACGCTTGTATCGTCAATAGCAAGGGACGTCTCCTTGGTTATTTTATGCGTTATAAAACCAATACAGATCGTGTAGAGCAATTCTTCCAAACTAAGATTTTCCCAGATGACTACATTCAAGGTGCGAACATGATTTACGATACAGAAGCCAATCTGACAGTTGATCATGATTTGAGTATTTTCCCTGTAGAGAGTCGTTCGGATTTTCCAGATGGCTTGACAACCATTGCACCGATTCATGTATCAGGGATTCGCCTTGGTTCTTTGATTATTTGGCGCAATGATAAAAAATTTGAAGACGAGGACTTGATTCTTGTTGAGATTGCGAGTACCGTTGTTGGAATTCAACTCCTCAACTTCCAGCGTGAAGAAGATGAGAAAAATATCCGTCGCCGTACTGCTGTTACCATGGCGGTTAATACTCTGTCTTACTCCGAACTCCGTGCTGTTTCAGCAATTTTAGGGGAATTAAATGGAAATGAAGGGCAGTTGACTGCGTCTGTGATTGCAGACCGTATCGGTATTACCCGTTCTGTGATTGTCAATGCTCTTCGTAAACTTGAGTCTGCGGGAATTATTGAAAGTCGCTCACTTGGAATGAAGGGAACCTACCTTAAGGTCTTGATTTCAGATATTTTTGAAGAAGTGAAGAAAAGAGATTACTAATGACTAAAGCTTTGATTTCGATTGATTATACAGAAGATTTTGTTGCCGACAGTGGTAAATTGACAGCAGGTGCTCCAGCTCAAGCTATTTCGGAAGCCATTAGTAAGGTGACTCGATTAGCTTTTGAACGAGGAGATTACATCTTCTTTACCATTGATGCTCATGAAGAAAACGATTGTTTCCATCCAGAAAGCAAGCTATTTCCTCCTCACAATTTGATTGGGACGAGTGGACGGAATTTATACGGAGATTTGGGAACCTTTTATCAAGAGCATGGTTCAGACAGTCGAGTTTTTTGGATGGATAAACGCCATTATTCAGCATTTTCAGGGACTGACCTAGATATTCGTTTGAGAGAGCGTCGAATTTCTACAGTTATCTTAACAGGTGTCTTGACGGATATCTGTGTTCTGCATACAGCTATAGATGCCTATAATCTAGGATATGACATCGAGATTGTTCAACCAGCCGTTGCTTCTATCTGGCCTGAAAATCATCAATTTGCTCTAGGCCATTTCAAAAATACACTTGGAGCTAAGTTAGTAGATGAGAAGCTAAATGAACTTTCAGAGTAATTTAGTTGATGAAATGAAAAAAATTTGAAAAAAGTGTTGACAAGAGTCCTAAAAGTTGATATACTAGTAAAGTAATCGACGCGGGGATGGCGGAATTGGCAGACGCGCAGGACTAAGGATCCTGTGACCGCTTTAGGTCGTGAGGGTTCAAGTCCCTCTCTCCGCATAGGATAAGAGTTAGCTTAGGCTAGCTCTTTTGTTTTCATCTAATTCAAGTAGAGCAAAAAAATTTTTGCTCTTTTTTTGCATTTCATAAACATTTCATATTTGGATTTTATAATAGTCTTACAAATATGGAGGTGACAAATGAATCCAATCCAAAGAGCTTGGGCTTATGTCAGCAGAAAACGACTGAGAAGTTTTATTTTATTTCTAATTTTATTGGTCCTATTGGCTGGAATTTCAGCCTGTTTGACTCTGATGAAGTCCAACAAAACAGTTGAAACCAATCTTTACAAATCACTCAACACATCTTTTTCGATTAAGAAGATAGAAAATGGTCAGACTTTCAAGCTGTCGGACCTAGTATCTGTAAGCAAGATTAAGGGACTGGAAAATGTCTCTCCTGAACTCGAGACGGTCGCAAAATTAAAAGACAAGGAAGCGGTGAGTGGCGAGCAGAGCGTGGAGCGTGATGATTTATCAGCTGCAGACAAAAACTTGGTTAGTTTAACAGCTCTTGAGGATTCATCTAAGGATGTGATCTTTACCAGCTCGGCTTTCAATCTAAAAGAAGGGCGACACCTTCAAAAAGGGGATTCCAAGAAAATCTTGATCCACGAAGAGTTGGCCAAGAAGAACGGTCTTACGCTTCATGATAAGATTAGCTTGGATGCTGGACAGTCAGAATCTGGCAAAGGACAAACAGTAGAGTTTGAGATTGTCGGCATCTTTTCTGGTAAAAAACAGGAGAAATTCACAGGCTTATCTTCCGACTTCAGTGAAAACCAAGTCTTTACAGACTATGAAAGTAGCCAAATCCTTTTGGAAAATGGTGAACCTCAAGTCAGTGCAGCTCGCTTCTATGTAGAAAATCCTAAGGAAATGGATGGACTTATGAAGCAGGTGGAAAACTTAGTCTTGGAAAGTCAAGGCTACCAAGTCGAGAAGGAAAGCAAGGCTTTTGAACAAATCAAAGACTCAGTTGCTACCTTCCAAACCTTCCTGACCATCTTCCTTTATGGGATGTTGATAGCTGGAGCTGGAGCCTTAATTTTGGTCTTGTCTCTTTGGTTGAGAGAAAGGGTTTACGAAGTGGGAATCCTTCTGGCACTTGGAAAAGGCAAGAGCTCGATCTTCCTACAATTCTGTTTAGAGGTGGTTTTGGTATCTATCGGTGCTTTGCTTCCGGCATTTGTTGCAGGAAACGCCATTACATCCTATCTGCTCCAATCTGTCCTAGCAAGTGGAGATCAGGCAAGCTTACAAGATACACTAGCTAAAGCAAGCAGTCTATCAACTAATATCCTATCATTTGCAGAATCCTATGTCTTTCTGTTGTTGATTAGTTGCTTATCTGTATCCCTTTGTTTCCTATTCTTATTTAGAAAATCACCTAAGGAAATTTTATCATCTATTAGTTAAGAAGGAGAAATCATGACTTTATTACAATTACAAGATGTTACCTACCGTTATAAGAACACTGCTGAAGCAGTCCTATATCAGATCAATTATAATTTTGAACCCGGGAAATTTTACAGTATTATTGGTGAGTCAGGAGCAGGAAAATCTACACTCTTGTCCCTACTTGCTGGTCTAGATAGTCCTGTTGAAGGTTCTATCCTTTTCCAAGGAGAGGATATTCGTAAGAAGGGCTATTCTTACCATCGCATGCACCATATTTCCCTGGTCTTTCAAAATTATAACTTGATAGATTATCTTTCTCCACTGGAAAATATCCGCTTGGTCAACAAAAAGGCAAGCAAGGATACACTGTTTGAGCTTGGTTTAGATGAAAGTCAGATCAAGCGGAATGTTCTCCAGTTATCAGGGGGTCAACAGCAACGTGTTGCAATTGCTCGTAGTTTGGTATCGGAAGCTCCAGTTATTCTAGCTGATGAGCCAACAGGAAATCTGGACCCTAAAACTGCTGGAGATATTGTCGAACTGCTCAAATCACTTGCCCAGAAAACAGGTAAATGTGTTATCGTCGTCACCCACAGTAAAGAAGTGGCACAAGCGTCAGATATTACACTTGAATTGAAGGACAAGAAACTGACTGAAACTCGCAATACGACGAAATAATATGAGCTTTTTCTGTTAGAAGTATAAAATAGAACAACATCTAGAAAGGAAACCTATGTTACACAACGCATTTGCCTATGTTACAAGGAAGTTTTTCAAATCGATTGTCATCTTCCTGATTATTCTCCTCATGGCGAGCTTGAGTTTGGTCGGCTTGTCGATCAAGGGAGCTACTGCCAAGGCTTCTCAGGAGACCTTTAAAAATATCACCAACAGCTTCTCCATGCAAATCAATCGTCGCGTCAATCAAGGAACGCCACGTGGTGCTGGAAATATTAAGGGTGAAGATATCAAAAAAATCACCGAAAACAAGGCCATCGAGTCTTATGTTAAACGCATCAACGCTATCGGAGATTTGACTGGATATGACCTTATTGAAACGCCAGAAACCAAGAAAAATCTGACTCCTGACCGTGCTAAACATTTTGGAAGTAGCTTGATGATTACAGGTGTCAATGACTCTTCTAAAGAAGATAAGTTTGTCTCTGGTTCTTATAAGTTGGTCGAAGGTGAGCACCTAACTAACGATGACAAAGACAAGATTCTCATGCACAAGGACTTGGCAGCCAAACACGGCTGGAAAGTAGGGGATAAGATCAAACTAGACTCTAATGTCTATGATGCAGACAATGAAAAAGGTGCCAAAGAAACAGTCGAAGTGACAATCAAGGGACTCTTTGATGGCCACAATAAGTCAGCAGTAACCTACTCGCAAGAACTCTACGAAAACACAGTTATCACAGACATCCATACAGCTGCTAAACTATATGGTTATACAGAAGATACAGCTATCTATGGGGATGCAACCTTCTTTGTAACAGCAGACAAGAGCTTGGATGACGTTATGAAAGAGTTGAATGGCATCAGTGGTATCAACTGGAAGAGCTACACACTGGTGAAGAGCTCCTCTAACTACCCAGCTCTTGAGCAATCCATCTCTGGTATGTACAAGATGGCCAACCTCCTCTTCTGGGGTAGCTTGAGCTTCTCAGTTCTTCTCCTAGCCCTCTTGCTCAGCCTTTGGATCAATGCCCGTCGCAAGGAAGTGGGAATCCTGCTCTCTATTGGTCTCAAGCAGGCAAGTATCTTGGGTCAATTCATTACTGAATCCATCTTGATTGCCATTCCTGCTCTTGTTTCTGCATACTTCTTAGCTACTTACACAGCGCGTGCAATCGGAAATACTGTTCTTGCCAATGTCACTTCAGGTGTTGCCAAGCAAGCCAGCAAGGCAGCTCAAGCCTCTAACCTTGGTGGCGGTGCAGAAGTAGATGGTTTTAGCAAGACATTGTCGAGCCTAGATATTTCTATTCAGACATCAGACTTTATCATCGTCTTTGTCCTAGCCTTGGTTCTAGTGGTTCTCGTTATGGCGCTTGCTTCAAGCAATCTCCTCAGAAAACAACCAAAAGAGCTTCTGCTGGATAGCGAATAACAAACTTGCTACCTATTCTCCCCTAAATGGGGTATAATATAGGTAGCATTTTTATCTATTTCATCTTGATAAGGTCTCTTTCTTTTAAGATGAAACTGAGATGATTTATAAGAAATTTAAAGGAATGTGAAACGTTTTTTCTATGAAAATTTTAATTGTAGAAGATGAAGAGATGATCCGTGAGGGGATTAGTGATTATTTGACGGATTGTGGTTATGAAACTATTGAGGCAGCGGACGGTCAAGAAGCTCTGGAGCAATTTTCTAGCTATGAGGTAGCCTTGGTTTTACTGGATATCCAGATGCCCAAGCTCAACGGCCTAGAAGTCTTATCTGAGATTCGTAAAACCAGTCAGGTTCCTGTCTTAATGTTGACAGCTTTTCAGGATGAGGAATACAAGATGAGTGCTTTTGCTTCTCTGGCGGATGGCTATCTGGAAAAACCCTTCTCCCTTTCTCTCTTAAAAGTGAGGGTAGATGCGATTTTCAAGCGCTATTATGATACGGGACGAATCTTCTCCTATAAGGATACCAAGGTGGATTTTGAGAGCTACAGTGCCAGCCTAGCAGGTGAGGAAGTAGCCATCAATGCTAAAGAGTTGGAAATTCTTGATTATTTGGTTAAAAATGAAGGACGGGCCTTGACTCGTTCTCAGATTATCGATGCTGTCTGGAAGGCGACAGATGAGGTTCCTTTTGACCGTGTCATTGATGTCTATATCAAGGAATTGCGGAAAAAGCTGGACTTGGACTGCATCCTCACTGTGCGCAATGTTGGTTATAAATTGGAGCGAAAATGAAACGAACAGGTTTATTTAAAAAGATATTTATCTATACCTTCTCGATTTTTAGTGTTCTGGTAATTTGCCTTCATTTAGCCATTTATTTTCTCTTTCCTTCGACTTATCTGAGTCATCGTCAGGAAACCATTGGCCAGAAAGCGACAGCCATTGCCCAGTCCCTAGAAGGTAAGAATAGGCAGAGTATCGAGCAAGTGTTAGAGCTGTATTCCCAGACTAGTGATATCAAGGGGGCCGTCAAGGGAGAGATGACCGAGGACAAGTTGGAGGTCAAGGAAAGTCTTCCTCTGGACACAGACCGCCAGACAACCTCGCTTTTTATTGAGGAGCGGGAGGTGACAACGCAGGACGGTGGTACCATGATTCTCCAGTTTCTAGCGTCCATGGATTTGCAAAAGGAAGCAGAGCAGATTAGTCTACAATTTCTCCCTTATACTTTGCTGGCCTCCTTTCTGATTTCCCTCTTGGTAGCCTATATCTATGCTCGGACCATTGTTGCTCCGATATTGGAAATCAAGCGAGTGACCCGTCGGATGATGGATTTGGATGTCCAAGTGCGATTACGTGTGGATTCTAAGGATGAGATTGGTGATCTCAAGGAACAAATTAATAGCCTTTACCAGCATCTTTTGACTGTTATTGCGGACTTGCATGATAAGAATGAAGCTATTCTCCAGCTGGAGAAGATGAAGGTCGAATTTTTACGAGGTGCTTCTCATGAATTGAAAACACCTCTGGCTAGTTTGAAAATCCTGATTGAAAACATGAAAGAAAATGTCGGGCGTTATAAGGATAGAGACCACTATCTGGGAGTTGCCTTAGGAATTGTGGATGAGCTTAATCACCATGTTCTCCAGATACTTTCTCTCTCGTCTGTACAGGAATTACGAGATGATAGGGAACAAATTGACTTACACCAGATGACGCAAAGTCTGGTTAAGGATTATGTCTTGCTAGCTAAGGAAAGGGAACTCCAGATAGACAATAGTTTGACCCATCAGCAGGCTTATCTAAACCCATCAGTTATGAAGTTGATCCTATCTAATCTCATCAGCAATGCCATTAAGCACTCTGTTCCAGGTGGCTTAGTTCGAATTGGAGAAAGAGAAGGGGAGCTTTTTATCGAGAATAGCTGTAGCCCAGAAGAACAAGAAAAACTAGCCCAGTCTTTTTCTGACAATGCTAGTCGCAAGGCCAAAGGGTCTGGGATGGGGCTCTTTGTGGTCAAGAGTCTATTGGAACATGAAAAATTACCTTATCGTTTTGAGATGCAGGAGAATTGTTTGACCTTCTTCATAGCTTTTCCAAAAGTCGCCCAAGACTAGGGAGAGAAAGGGTTTACATAGATGAAGCTAGAAGAAATTCAATCGAAACTACGGGAAAAACTAGATTTTTTTGTCAAAAAGTGATAAAATGAACAATGTAAATGGGATGTCCCATAAAAATATACAGGAGGCCTGATAAAATGGCAATCGTTTCAGCAGAAAAATTTGTCCAAGCAGCTCGTGACAACGGTTATGCAGTTGGTGGATTTAACACAAACAACCTTGAGTGGACTCAAGCTATCTTGCGCGCAGCAGAAGCTAAAAAAGCTCCAGTTTTGATCCAAACTTCAATGGGTGCTGCTAAATACATGGGTGGTTACAAAGTTGCTCGCAACTTGATCGCTAACCTTGTTGAATCAATGGGTATCACTGTACCAGTAGCTATCCACCTTGACCACGGTCACTACGAAGATGCACTTGAGTGTATCGAAGTTGGTTACACTTCAATCATGTTTGACGGTTCACACCTTCCAGTTGAAGAAAACCTTAAATTGGCTAAAGAAGTTGTTGAAAAAGCACACGCTAAAGGTATCTCAGTAGAAGCTGAAGTTGGTACTATCGGTGGTGAAGAAGACGGAATCATCGGTAAAGGTGAATTGGCTCCAATCGAAGACGCTAAAGCAATGGTTGAAACTGGTATCGACTTCTTGGCAGCTGGTATCGGTAACATCCACGGTCCTTACCCAGCAAACTGGGAAGGTCTTGATCTTGATCACTTGCAAAAATTGACAGAAGCTCTTCCAGGATTCCCAATCGTATTGCACGGTGGATCAGGTATTCCTGATGAGCAAATCCAAGCAGCTATCAAACTTGGTGTTGCGAAAGTTAACGTTAACACTGAATGCCAAATCGCATTCGCTAACGCAACTCGTAAATTTGCTCGTGACTACGAAGCAAACGAAGCAGAATACGACAAGAAAAAACTCTTCGACCCACGTAAATTCTTGGCTGACGGTGTAAAAGCTATCCAAGCATCAGTTGAAGAACGTATCGACGTATTCGGTTCAGAAGGTAAAGCTTAATCTAGCTGAATAATACAGATGAAACCTGCCCATTGGGTGGGTTTTTTGTGTCTGAATATATAGCGAATATACTATAGAAGAACCAATCTTAAGTTGCTAAAAGGTTCTATTTTTTGTACAATAATGCTATGAAAAAACTAAAATGTAATCTTGGTTTTAGAGAAGCTTTTTTGTTTTTTTTTTAGTTTAAATAAATTTTAAAAATACTAATTAAAAAAATAATGAAATAATAGTAATTCAACATATGGTATAATAGAATGAAATCAAGGAATGGCAACCTATTCACCTTAAATCGAAATAATATAAAGATACGAGGAGATTATAAGATGAACAATTATATAAAATTAAATAAAGATAGATGGAATAATGTAAAAAATGACTATACTGAGCCATTGACACATGAAGAATTAGAAGAAGCTAGGAAACATCCAATTTCTGTTGCCTTAACTGTTGGGAAAAAAGTTCCAAAAGAATGGTTTGAAAAAGCAAACGGAAAAAAGATATTAGGTTTAGCTTGTGGTGGAGGACAACAGGGACCAGTTTTTGCTGTAAAAGGTTATGATGTAACCATAATGGATTTTTCTAAATCACAATTACAAAGAGATGAGATGGTTGCTAAAAGAGAAGGCTTAAAAATTAATACAGTTCAAGGTGATATGACAGAACCATTTCCATTTGAAAATGAAACTTTTGATATTATTTTTAATCCAGTTTCAAATGTATATATAGAGGATTTGGAAAATATGTATAAAGAAGCCTCTCGAGTATTGAAAAAGGGTGGATTGTTGATGGTCGGATTTATGAATCCTTGGATATACATGTATGATGCTGATATTGTATGGGACAAACCTGATGAGGAACTGCTTTTGAAGTTTTTATTACCTTTTAATTCAAAAGAGCTTGAAGAGGAAGGAAAGATAACCATAAATCCAGAATATGGATATGAATTTAGCCATACTTTAGAAACTCAGATTAGAGGACAACTTAAAAATGGTTTTGCTATGATTGATTTTTATGAATCATGTGACAAAAGACATCGATTATCACGTTATGGGAATGACTATGTAGCTACACTTAGCATTAAACTATGATCTTATGAAACATACTTCAAGAGCATGGCCCGTTTTATGTTCCGTAAGGGTTACAATCTAAATCTCAGTTTGTCGAAGTAAGATAATCAAAGAAAATTAGAGAGAGGAAGTAAAAGCGGTAAATTGCAGATACTTCCTTTTTTGTTGTCAGAAATTGAAAAACGGAAAGTAGAATTTTTGGAAGAACTAAAAAACATTGGCACAAAGAGAAAGATTGGAAAGACAACCGATGAGTTTATTGTATATTTCAATGAAAATGCAACTGAAACAATCCAAGATAGACTGACAAAAATAATACTGAAGGAGCTTAGGAGAAAATTGGATGAAAAGATGATTTTGAATTAAAAATAGTATTTTAAGAGAGAAATCTCTCATTTCATAAACTTTAGGCAAACGCTTGCATTTTAGTTTTTATTGGACTATAATAGGTTGGTATAAAGCCTTCTGTAATAATAAAATGTAGCAGGTTTAGAAAGTAAGGATTTAGAATGTTTGTAGTCAAAAACACAATGTTGCTATTCCTTGCGATAGGGAGATAGATATGGCAATGATAGAAGTGGAACATCTTCAGAAAAATTTTGTGAAGACAGTTAAGGAACCGGGATTGAAGGGGGCTTTGCGTTCCTTTATTCATCCTGAAAAGCAGATCTTTGAAGCGGTCAAGGATTTGACTTTTGAAGTTCCAAAAGGGCAGATTTTAGGATTTATCGGGGCAAATGGTGCTGGAAAGTCGACAACCATCAAAATGCTGACAGGGATTTTAAAACCGACATCTGGTTTTTGTCGGATTAACGGCAAGATTCCGCAGGATAATCGTCAAGATTATGTCAAAGATATTGGTGTTGTCTTTGGACAAAGAACCCAGCTATGGTGGGATTTGGCACTGCAAGAGACCTACACGGTCTTGAAGGAGATTTACGATGTGCCAGACTCTCTCTTTCATAAGCGTATGGACTTTTTAAATGAAGTCTTGGATTTGAAAGACTTTATCAAGGATCCTGTGCGAACTCTTTCATTGGGACAGCGCATGCGGGCGGACATTGCAGCTTCCTTGCTTCACAATCCCAAGGTTCTCTTTTTAGATGAGCCTACCATTGGTTTGGACGTTTCGGTCAAGGATAACATTCGTCGGGCTATTACCCAAATCAATCAGGAGGAAGAAACCACCATTCTCTTGACCACTCACGACCTGAGCGACATTGAGCAACTCTGTGATCGGATTTTTATGATAGACAAGGGACAGGAGATTTTTGATGGAACGGTGAGCCAACTCAAGGAGACCTTTGGTAAGATGAAGACACTCTCCTTTGAACTGCTACCAGGTCAAAGTCATCTCGTTTCTCACTATGAAGGGTTTTCGGATATGACAATTGATAGACAAGGGAATAGTCTCAACATTGAATTCGATAGTTCCCTCTAC
This sequence comes from Streptococcus sp. D2, assembly GCF_006385825.1. GTDB lineage: Bacteria > Bacillota > Bacilli > Lactobacillales > Streptococcaceae > Streptococcus > Streptococcus shenyangsis. The sequence continues at coordinate 44,013 of NZ_VFSI01000010.1, forward strand.
CAGTCGGCTGACATTATCAAGCAAACCCTGTCTGATTTTGAAATCCGCGATTTGAAAATGGTGGATACGGATATTGAGGATATTATCCGCCGCTTCTACCGAAAGGAGCTCTAAGATGGTCAAATTGTGGAGACGTTATAAACCCTTTATCAATGCAGGTGTTCAGGAATTGATTACCTATCGAGTCAACTTTATTCTCTATCGGATCGGAGATGTTATGGGTGCTTTTGTGGCCTTTTATCTCTGGAAGGCTGTCTTTGATTCCTCGCAGGAGTCTTTGATTCAGGGCTTTAGTATGGCAGATATCACCCTCTACATCATCATGAGTTTTGTGACTAATCTTTTGACTAGGTCAGATAGCTCCTTTATGATTGGAGAGGAGGTCAAGGATGGGTCCATTATCATGCGTTTGTTGCGACCAGTGCATTTTGCAGCCTCTTATCTCTTTACCGAGCTTGGTTCCAAGTGGTTGATTTTTATCTCTGTTGGACTGCCATTTTTAAGCGTTATTGTTTTGATGAAAATCTTATCTGGGCAAGGGATTGTAGAAGTGCTGGGATTAACTGTCCTTTACCTCTTTAGCTTAACGCTGGCCTATCTGATTAACTTTTTCTTTAATATCTGTTTTGGTTTTTCTGCCTTTGTGTTTAAAAATCTATGGGGTTCCAATTTACTCAAGACTTCCATAGTGGCCTTTATGTCTGGAAGTTTGATTCCCTTGGCTTTCTTTCCAAAGCTTGTTGCAGATATTCTGTCCTTCCTGCCTTTTTCATCCTTGATTTATACTCCAGTTATGATCATTGTTGGAAAATACGATGCCAGTCAGATGCTTCAGGCACTCCTTTTGCAGTTTTTCTGGCTCTTAGTGATGATGGGCTTGTCTCAGTTGATTTGGAAACGAGTCCAGTCATTTATCACCATTCAAGGAGGTTAGTATGAAAAAATATCAACGCATGCATCTGATTTTTATCAGACAATACATCAAACAAATCATGGAGTACAAGGTTGATTTTGTGGTGGGGGTTTTAGGAGTCTTCTTGACTCAAGGTCTGAACCTCTTGTTTCTCAATGTCATCTTTCAACACATCCCATCCCTAGAAGGTTGGACTTTTCAAGAAATTACCTTTATATATGGTTTTTCCTTGATTCCCAAGGGATTGGACCATCTCTTTTTTGACAATCTCTGGGCTCTAGGACAGCGCTTGGTGCGAAAAGGGGAATTTGATAAGTATCTGACTCGTCCTATCAATCCTCTCTTTCACATCCTAGTTGAAACCTTTCAGATTGATGCTTTGGGAGAACTCTTGGTCGGTGGCATTCTACTGGGAACAACAGTGACCAGCATTGCTTGGACTCTTCCTAAATTCCTGCTTTTTCTAGTCTGCATACCATTTGCGACCTTGATTTATACTTCTTTGAAAATCGCGACAGCCAGTATCGCTTTTTGGACAAAGCAGTCAGGCGCCATGATTTACATTTTCTATATGTTCAATGACTTTGCCAAGTATCCGATTTCCATTTATAATTCACTACTTCGTTGGTTAATTAGCTTTATCGTGCCCTTTGCTTTTACGGCCTACTATCCTGCCAGCTATTTCTTGCAGGACAAGGATGTTCTCTTTAACATCGGAGGTTTGATGTTGATTTCCCTTATTTTCTTTGTCATTTCCCTTAAACTTTGGGATAGAGGGTTAGATGCCTACGAAAGTGCAGGTTCGTAAATAATAGAATATCAAAGCCTTGTCTCAGGACAGGCTTTTTTTAATAGAAATGAAAATTCCTTGCCATCTATTCTCAGAGTGCTATACTGTAAGTGTAATCGCCGATTTAGCTTATACTCTTCGAAAATTTCTTCAAACCACGTCAGCTTCCATCTGCAACCTCAAAACAGTGTTTTGAGCTGACTTCGTCAGTTCTATCAACAACCTAAAAGCAGTGCTTTTAGCAACATGCGGCTAGTTTCCTAGTTTGTTCTTTGATTTTCATTGAGTATTAGTTGCTAGAGAAGCCACTCGTAAAGCTTAGGTCATAGGTGAACATATGACTGAGGATTTGAAAAGTTAGATATGTAGAAAATAACCGTTAAGCCTTATTCTTAGCGGTTATTTATATTGTTTAATAGCGCTGATATTTCATCAATGATGCTTGACTTTGTGATTCTGCTAGTGCTTTAAGTTGATTGCTACTATTTTTGATGGTGTGAATGTTCTGATAATGTACCCCAGCTAACTACGAAAGTTTTGGACTCTATATTTTTAATGCGTATTAAAAAATAAATTAACGCATGTTAATTTTTCTTGACTTAAATTTTTTTAATTGATATACTATTTTTCAGAGAGCTAACAATTATATATAAATGTACTACTCTATTTCCTAGATAATACTTAGTAAAACTTTTTATAACAAAGGCTAGCAAAGTTAAAGTTTTCTATCTATTGGAAGTTAAATAAATATGTAAGGAATTAAAATGAAAAAAAGTACAGTATTGTCATTAACCACAGCTGCAGTTATTTTAGCAGCATATGTCCCTAATGAGGTAGTTTTAGCAGACACATCTAGCTCTGAAGATGCTTTAAATATCTCTGATAAAGAAAAAGTAGTAGATAAACAAAAAGAAAACAAAGAAAAACTTGAAGATATTCATAATGCTATAGAAACTTCAAAGGATACTGAAGAGAAGAAAACAACAGTTATTGAGGAAAAAGAAGTTGTTAGTAAAGAATCTGTGATAGATAATAAAGCTAACAACGAAAAAGCAACAAGCAAAAAAGAAGATTCCAATCAATCCAAAGAAGATAAAGTGGACTCGTCTGCAAGTAAAGACCCAGAAAGTCCCAAAAAAGAGGATAAACTTGTCTATATTGCTGAATTTAAAGATAAAGAATCTGGAGAAAAAGCAATCAAGGAATTATCCAATCTTAAGGATACAAAAGTTTTATATACTTATGATAGAATTTTTAATGGTGTTGCAATAGAAACAACTCCAGATAATCTGGACAAAATTAAACTAATAGAAGGTATTTCATCGGTTGAACGATCACAAAAAGTCCAACCAATGATGAATCATGCCAGAAAGGAAATTGGAGTTGAAGAGGCTATAGATTACCTAAAATCTATCAATGCTCCATTTGGGAAAAACTTTGATGGTCGGGGTATGGTCATTTCAAACATCGATACTGGGACAGATTATAGGCATAAGGCTATGAGAATCGATGATGATGCCAAAGACTCAATGAGATTTAAAAAAGAAGACTTAAAAGGTACTGATAAAAATTATTGGTTGAGTGATAAAATTCCTCATGCTTTCAATTATTATAATGGTGGCAAAATTACTGTAGAAAAAGCTGATGATGGAAGCGATTATTTTGATCCACATGGGATGCATATTGCAGGGATTCTTGCGGGAAATGATACTGAAAAAGATATTAAAAACTTTAACGGAATAGATGGAATTGCTCCTAATGCACAGATCTTCTCTTATAAAATGTACTCTGACGCAGGATCTGGCTTCGCAGGAGATGAAACAATGTTTCATGCTATTGAAGATTCGATCAAACACAATGTCGATGTTGTTTCGGTATCATCTGGCTTTACAGGAACAGGTCTTGTAGGTGAGAAATATTGGGAAGCTATTAGAGCGTTAAGAAAAGCAGGCATTCCAATGGTTGTAGCTACGGGTAACTATGCGACTTCTGCTTCAAGTTCTTCATGGGATTTAGTGGCAAATAATAATCTGAAAATGACCGACACTGGAAATGTAACGCGAACTGCAGCACATGAAGATGCGATAGCGGTCGCTTCTGCTAAAAATCAGACAGTTGAGTTTGATAAAGTCAACATAGGTGGAGAAAATTTTAAATACAGAAATATAGGGGCCTTTTTCGATAAGAATAAAATCACAACAAATGAAGATGGTTCAAAAGCTCCTGATAAATTGAAATTTGTATATATAGGCAAAGGTCAAGACCAAGATTTGATAGGATTGGATCTTAAGGGCAAAATTGCAGTAATGGATCGAATTTATACCAAGGATTTAAAAGATGCTTTTAAAAGAGCAACGGATAAGGGCGCACGTGGCATTATGGTTGTAAATACTGTCAATTACTACAATAGAGATAATTGGACAGAGCTTCCAGCCATGGGATATGAAGCGGATGAAGGGACTAAAAGTCAAGTATTTTCAATTTCAGGAGATGATGGTGTAAAGCTATGGAACATGATTAATCCTGATAAAAAAACTGAGGTTAAAAGAAATAGTAAGGAAGATTTCAAAGATAAATTGGAGCAATACTATCCAATTGATATGGCCAGCTATAATTCTAATAAACCGAATGTAGGTGACGAAAAAGAGATTGACTTTAAGTTTGCACCTGACACAGACAAAGAATTGTATAAAGAAGATGTCATAGTTCCAGCAGGATCCACATCTTGGGGACCGAGAACAGATTTACTTTTAAAGCCTGATGTCTCAGCACCTGGTAAAAACATTAAATCCACTCTCAATGTCATTAATGGGAAATCAACTTATGGCTATATGTCAGGAACTAGTATGGCAACTCCAATCGTAGCAGCTTCTACTGTTTTGATTAGACCAAAGTTAAAGGAAATGCTTGAAAGACCTGCCTTGAAAAATCTTAAGGGAGATGACAAAATAGACCTTACAAGTCTTACAAAAATTGCCCTACAAAATACTGCACGGCCTATGATGGATGCAACGTCTTGGAAAGAAAAAAGTCAATACTTTGCATCACCTAGACAACAGGGAGCAGGGCTAATTAATGTTGCCAATGCATTGAGGAATGAAGTTGTAGCGACTTTCAAAAACACGGATTCTAAAGGTTTGGTAAACTCTTATGGTTCTATTTCTCTTAAAGAAATAAAAGGAGATAAAAAATACTTTACAATTAAGCTTCACAATACATCAAACAGACCTTTAACCTTTAAAGTTTCAGCATCAGCGGTAACTACAGATGCTCTAACTGATAGACTAAAACTGGATGAAACATACAAAGATGAAAAATCTCCAGATGGTAAGCAAATTGTTCCAGAAATTCACCCAGAGAAAGTAAAAGATGCAAATATTACATTTGAGCATGACACTTTCACTATAGCCCCAAATTCTAGCTTTGATTTAAATGCGGTTATAAACGTTGGAGAGGCTAAAAATAAAAATAAATTTGTAGAATCATTTATTCATTTTGAGTCAGTGGAAGAAATGGAAGCTCTAAACTCCAATGGTAAGAAAACAAATTTCCAACCTTCTTTATCGATGCCTCTAATGGGATTTGCTGGGGATTGGAACAAGGAACCAATCCTTGATAAATGGGCCTGGGAAGAGGGTTCAAAATCAAAAACAATGGAAGGTTATGATGATGATGGTAAACCAAAAATTCCAGGAACCTTAAATAAGGGAATTGGTGGAGAACATGGTATAGATAAATTTAATCCAGCAGGAGTTATACAAAATAGAAAAGATAAAAATACAACATCCCTAGATCAAAATCCAGAATTATTTGCTTTCAATAACGAAGGGATCAACGCACCATCATCAAGTGGTTCTAATATTGCTAAAATTTATCCTTTAGATTCAAATGGAAATCCTCAAGATGCTCAACTTGAGAGAGGATTAACACCTTCTCCACTTGTATTAAGAAGTGCAGAAGAAGGAATGATTTCAATAGTAAATACAAATAAAGAGGGAGAAAATCAAAGAGACTTAAAAGTCATTTCGAGAGAACACTTTGTTAAAGGAATTTTAAACTCTAAAAGAAATGATGCAAAGGGAATCAAATCTTCTAAGCTAAAAGTTTGGGGCGACTTGAAATGGGATGGACTCATCTATAATCCTAGAGGGAAAGAAGAAAATGCACCAGAAAGCAAGGATACCAAAGATCCAGCTACTAGGATAAGAGGTCAATTTGAACCGATTGCGGAAGGTCAATATTTCTATAAATTTAAATATAGATTAACTAAAGATTACCCATGGCAGGTTTCCTATATTCCTGTAAAAATTGATAACACAGCTCCTAAGATTGTTTCGGTTGATTTTTCAAATCCTGAAAAAATTAAGCTGATCACAAAGGATACTTATCACAAGGTAAAAGATCAATACAAGAATGAAACCCTATTTGCGAGAGATCAAAAAGAACATCCTGAAAAATTTGACGAGATTGCAAACGAAGTTTGGTATGCTGGCGCCGCTCTTGTTAATGAAGATGGAGAAGTTGAGAAAAATCTTGAAGTAACTTATGCAGGTGAGGGTCAAGGAAGAAATAGAAAACTTGACAAAGACGGAAATACCATTTATGAAATTAATGGTGCAGGAGATTTAAGAGGAAAAATAATTGAAGTCATTGCACTAGATGGCTCTAGCAATTTCACAAAGATTCATAGAATTAAATTTGCTGATCATGCTGATGAAAAGGGGATGATTTCCTATTATCTAGTAGATCCTGATCAGGATTCATCTAAATACCAAAAACTTGGCGAGATTTCCGAATCTAAATTTAAAAATTTAGAAAATAGAAAAGAGGATAGTCTTAAAAAAGATACAACTGAAGTAGAACATCATCAAGAAAATGAAGAATCTATCGAAGAAAAATCTAGCTTGACTATTCATAAAACGATTTCAACAATTAGAGAGTTTGAAAGTAAAGACTTGAAGAAACTCATTAAAAAGAAATTTAGAGAAGTTGATGACTTTACAAGTGAAACTGGTAAGAGAACAGAGGAATACGATTATAAATACGATGATAAGGGAAATATCATTGCTTATGACGATGGTAGTGCCTTAGAATATGAAACTGAAAAACTTGACGAAATCAAATCAAAAATTTATGGTGTTCTAAGCCCGTCTAAAGATGGACACTTTGAAATTCTTGGAAAGATAAGTAATGTTTCTAAAAATGCCAAGGTATATTATGGCAATAACTATAAAACTATAGAAATCAAAACGACCAAGTATGATTCCCACTCAAAAACGATGACATTTGATTTATACGCTAATATTAATGATATTGTGGATGGATTAGCTTTTGCAGGAGATATGAGATTCTTTGTTAAAGATGATGATCAGATAAAAGCTGAAACTAAAATTAGAATGCCTGAAAAAAATAAGGAAACTAAGACAGAATATCCTTATGCATCAAGTTATGGGAATGTAATAGAATTAGGAGAAGGAGATCTTTCAAAAAACAAACCAAACAATTTAACGGACATGGAATCTGGTAAAATCTATTCTGATTCAGAAAAACAACAATATCTGTTAAAAGATAACATCATTCTAAGAAAAGGCTATGCACTAAAAGTGACTACCTATAATCCTGGAAAAACGGATATGTTAGAAGGAAATGGAGTCTATAGCCAGGAAGATATAGCAAAAATCCAAAAGGCCAATCCTAATCTAAGAGTCTTATCAGAAAAAATAATTTATGCTGATAGTAGAAATGTTGAAGATGGAAGAAGTACTCAACCCGTATTAATGTCGGCTTTGGACGGCTTTAACATTGTAAGGTATCAAGTGTTTAGATTTAAAATGAACGATAAAGGGGAGGCAATCGATAAAGATGGAAATCTTGTAACAGATTCTTCTAAACTTGTATTATTTGGTAAAGATGATAAAGAGTACACTGGAGAGGATAAGTCCAATGTAGAAGCTATAAAAGAAGATGGCTCTACGTTATTTATTGATGCAAAACCAGTAAACCTTTCAATGGACAAGAACTACTTTAATCCATCTAAATCTAATAAAATCTATGTACGAAATCCAGAATTCTATTTAAGAGGTAAGATTTCTGATAAGGGTGGTTTTAACTGGGAGTTGAGAGTTAATGAATCGGTTGTAGATAATTATTTAATCTACGGAGATTTACACATTGATAACACTAGAGATTTTAACATTAAGCTTAATGTTAAAGACGGTGACATCATGGACTGGGGAATGAAAGACTATAAAGCAAACGGATTCCCAGATAAGGTAACAGATATGGATGGAAATGTTTATCTTCAAACTGGCTATAGCGATTTGAATGCGAAAGCGGTTGGAGTACACTATCAATTTTTATATGATAATGTTAAACCAGAAGTAAACATTGATCCTAAGGGAAATACTAGTATTGAATATGCTGACGGAAAATCTGTTGTCTTTAACATCAATGATAAAAGAAATAATGGGTTCGATGGTGAGATTCAAGACAAACATATTTATGTAAATGGAAAAGAATACAAATCATTTGATGATATTAAACAACTAACAGATAAGACACTAAACATTAAGATTGTTGTAAAAGATTTTGCAAGAAATACGACCGTAAAAGAATTCATTTTAAACAAAGATACGGGAGAGGTAAGCGAATTAAAACCTCATACGGTGACTGTGACCATTCAAAATGGAAAAGAAATGAGTTCTAAGATAGTGTCGGAAGAAGATTTCATTTTACCTGTCTATAAGGGGGAATTAGAAAAAGGCTATCAATTTGATGGCTGGGAAATTTCTGGTGTCGAAGGGAAAAAAGATGCTGGTTATGTTATTAATGTGTCAAAAGATACCCTTATAAAACCTGTATTCAAGAAAATAGAGGAGAAAAAAGAAGAGGAGAATAAACCTACTTTTGATGTATCCAAAAAGAAAGATAAGGTGCAAGCAAATCATAATCAATTAGATGAAAGTCACAGAAAAGAAGACTTACAAAGAGAAAATCATTCACACAAATCTGATTCAACTAAAGATGTCAAAACTACAGTTCCTGTACAAGTAAATTATAGTCAATTAGATGAAAGTCAAAGATCTGATTCAACTAAGGATGTTACAGCTACAGTTCCTGATAAAAATGATAAAAACTTTGAAAATAAGAAAGAAGTTTATCTTAATGAACCAGAGAATATAGCTAATAAACATACCAATATCGATAGTAAATTGGATACTAACAATTCTGATAGATTGCCAAAAACCGGAACAGTTAGAGAAGGTTTTACACCATTCATTGCTGGAATAATGTTTACCGTAGGTGCATTTCTTGGATTGAAGAAAAAAGATCAAGATTAAGACAAAAGCTATGAATGAAAAAATGGTTTATGTACTGAGATAGCGTGATGATGAAACAGTTTTGTGAAAATAGTCATCTATAACTCAATTATTTAGTTTGCTTTGATAGTGGTACTCTTTTTGGATTTATTAATGAACTTAGTTTTGATAACTAATGAATTGATTGAAAGGGTTAATATTGACAATATTGGTCATATTGATTAGAAAATAGAGTCTATCAAAATTTAAAGGCTAATAGAGGTGATGAGACAATTTCAAGGAATTAAGTAGCGTTTGGTTGCTTAATTCCTTTTTATTTGGAAGGAAGTTTTTCACCTATTTCCTTATTTTATGGCTATTATTGAACCACTTAGACCGATATAGAGACCAGATAGGCAAAAGAACTTGTTCTTGAAACTGACCTCTGCTATAATGATTGGTGTAAGGGACGTGAGGCGTCGATATCAGATGGTTCAAGTTTCTAGAAAGAAATTGGAGATAAAGAAATGAAAAAATTATTGGGGATTGTATTTTTAATAGCAGCAGCGACAGTAGTGTATTTTGGTTCTGTTGGCTGGCCAAGTTTGGATGTCAATCTCTGGGCCCTGATTCCGGTAGGCTTGTTCCTCTTTTTCACTCTAGAGAATCTTTTGAAAAAGGACTATAAGGCTAGTCTGATGTGTTTGATTATTGCCTTCATCATCGCAAATGCAATTTTGGACCTTTGGCCAATTTCAAGTGGTCTAGTAATTGGTGCAGGCGTCCTAGCTTGTGTAGGTATTGGTTACCTCTTTCCGGATAAAGAGAGTAAATGAGATACTGTAATACTCAATGAAAATCCAAGAGCAAACTAGGAAGCTAGCCACAGGCTTCTCAAAACACTGTTTTGAGGTTGTAGATAAGACTGACGAATCAGTCACATATATACAGCAAGGCGATGCTGACGTGGTTCGAAGAGATTTTCTAAGAGTATAAAGGATGAAAGAATCCTACTTATTGTTGTTATCAGAACCTTAGAAATAAATGACTATAGTGCTAACTGGATATTGGTAAAAGTATTAAAACGATACCAAAATAAACATTTTTAAAATAAGGAAAACTCATATTATTGGATGTTCGAAAATATTGATATGATAGGTTTTGTCATGAAAATACTACTAAAATAGAGTTTTCACTCAGCTGTTATACTGTTTTTGAAAAGGTTTTATGAGTTAGGTGTTAGAACTATCAACATAGTCTCAATGCCTTTTCTTTTTGATAGTTTTAGTGACTGATAGGTATTTTATGCCTTAGTTTGAAAATTATAGTAGCTTGAAATAAAATGTGAATAAATCGATTTGGAGATTCAGATGAATTTATAACAATGTTTCAAAAATCTCGTTCTAGCCTTCAATCTATTATGTATGGATAAAGGTAATGACGGGTGTCCCCCCTTTGTAAGAATCAAGATATAGCTGTTTAGTTTGTCCAATGTAATTTTTATTTTGTAAAAATTCTCTAATTTTTATAAAAAACAATCAAAAATATTGTTTTTATTTGTATAAGGTTGACAAATTTTTTATTGTTTATAAAATTGTATTATAAGATAATTATAATAAAGAGCTTGCTTTTAGAAAAAATGAAAGCGGTTACTTATAAGGAGGGTTACATGCAAAAAGGTAATTGGAACAAAAAGAGCGTTTATAGTATTCGAAAATTTTCAGTTGGTGCTTGCTCAGTACTCATAGGAAGCTGTATGATGTTATTAGGATCAAGCCTTAGTCTAGCTTCTTCTGCTTATGCGAATGAAAATACTAATGAACTGATTTCAATAAGTAAGCAGAATGATGATTCTGAAAATCAAGGAGAGAGCGGACATACATCTGAAGTGATAGCTTCAGAAAAAGCAAGTGAACAAATGGATAATGTATCTCTTAAGGATAATGCAGATATTGTAGGTGTATCTGATCCAGCTCATGCAGATCAGTCCCCAGCTACAGTTGCTGATAAGACAGAGTTTCCTTTAGAAGAAGGTAAGACTGAAGTGAAAAGTAGGATAGAAGAAACGAAGGTATCTGAGGAAAGAAATAAATCTGAGGAAAAACACAAATCTGAAGAAACAAATAAAGCAGAATCACAAGATCCTTCTATTTCAAAAGATAAGAAGGAATTCAAATCTGCTACAAATGAAGTTGTTGATAAGTTAATTGAAGATAGAAACCTTTCTTTCAATCAAAATTGGCACTTTAAACTAAATGCCAATGCTAAAGAAGCTGTTAAACCAGATGCAGATATATCTTCTTGGAAAAAAATGGATCTTCCTCATGATTGGAGTATTCATTTTGATTTTGATCATGATTCACCGTCTCAAAATGAAGGAGGCCAACTGAATGGTGGAGATGGATGGTATCGTAAAACTTTTAAGTTAGACGAAAAAGATTTAAATAAAGATGTCCGTGTGACCTTTGATGGGGTTTACATGGATTCTCAAGTATTTGTTAATGGTCAATTAGTTGGTCACTATCCAAATGGTTACAATCAATTTTCATATGACATTACCAATTATCTTTATAAGGATGGAAGAGAAAATGTTATTTCTGTTCATGCAGTAAACAAACAGCCAAGTAGTCGTTGGTATTCAGGAAGTGGTATCTATCGTGATGTGAGCTTGCAAGTGACAGATAAGGTTCATGTTGAGAAAAATGGTACAACTATCTTAACCCCAAAACTTGAACACCAACAAAATGGCAAGGTTGAAACTCATGTGAGCAGTAAAATCGTTAATACAGATGATAAGGATCATGAGCTCGTAGCAGAGTATCAAATTTTTGAACGGGGCGGTCAGGCAGTTACAGAACTTGTTCGAACTGAGAGTAAGATTCTAAAAGCTAGAGAAACAATTCATTTGGAATCAGCATTAGAGGTTGAAAAACCTAAATTGTGGACAGTGTCGTCCGATAAACCTGCTTTATATGAGATGGTGACTCGTGTTTACAAAGATGGTCAGCTTGTAGATGCTAAGAAAGATTTATTTGGTTATCGTTACTATAACTGGACTCCAGACCAAGGATTCTCTTTGAACGGTGAACACATCAAGTTCCACGGGGTTTCCTTGCACCACGACCATGGAGCATTGGGTGCGGAGGAAAACTACAAGGCTGAATATCGCCGTCTGAAACAGATGAAGGATATGGGAGTGAATTCGATTCGTACAACCCACAATCCAGCAAGTCCTCAAACATTACAGATTGCAGCTGAACTTGGTTTATTGGTTCAGGAAGAAGCTTTTGACACTTGGTATGGAGGTAAGAAACCATACGATTATGGTCGTTTCTTTGAAAAAGATGCAACCCACCCTGAAGCTAAAAAAGGGGAAAAATGGTCAGATTATGATCTACGTACCATGGTAGAAAGAGACAAAAATAACCCAGCTGTCTTTATGTGGTCTATTGGAAATGAGATTGGAGAAGCTAATGGCGATCCCCATTCTCTAGCTACTGTTAAACGTTTGGTTAAAGTAATCAAGGATGTTGATAATACTCGTTATGTGACTATGGGAGCTGATAAGTTCCGTTTTGGTAATGGTAGCGGTGGGCATGAGAAAATTGCTGATGAACTGGATGCGGTTGGATTTAACTACTCAGAAGATAACTACAAAGTTCTTAGAGCCAAGCATCCAAAGTGGTTGATTTATGGTTCAGAGACTTCTTCAGCTACTCGTACTCGTGGAAGTTATTATCGTCCAGAGCGTGAATTGGTACACAGTAATCAAGACTATCGTAACTATGAGCAGTCTGATTATGGAAATGATCGTGTTGGTTGGGGTAAAACAGCAACAGCTTCATGGACTTTTGATCGGGACAATGCTGGTTATGCTGGACAGTTTATCTGGACCGGTACTGACTATATTGGTGAGCCTACGCCATGGCACAACCAAAATCATACACCAGTCAAAAGTTCTTATTTTGGTATTGTAGATACTGCTGGTATTCCAAAAAATGATTTCTATCTTTACCAGAGTCAATGGGTATCTGCTCAGAAAAAACCGATGGTTCACCTACTTCCTCACTGGAACTGGGAGGACCCAACTCTAAAAGATAATGTAGCTGATGCAGATGGTAAAATTCCAGTTCGTGCCTACTCTAACGCTGCAAGTGTGGAGCTATTGTTGAACGGTGAATCCCTAGGACAGAAGACCTTTACTAAAAAACAAACTAGCGATGGACGAACTTACCAAGAAGGTGCTAATACTAATGAATTGTATCTTGAATGGAAAGTTGCTTATCAACCAGGTACCTTGGAAGCAATTGCTCGTGATGAATCTGGCAAGGAAATTGCTCGAGATAAGATTACGACTGCTGGTAAGCCAGCGGCAGTTCGTCTTATCAAGGAAGACCATGCAATCGCAGCAGATGGAAAAGACTTGACATACATCTACTACGAAATCGTTGACAGCCAAGGGAATGTAGTACCAACTGCTAATAATCTGGTTCGCTTCCAATTGCACGGACAAGGCCAACTTGTAGGTGTCGATAACGGGGAACAAGCCAGCCGTGAACGCTATAAGGCGCAAGCAGATGGTTCTTGGATTCGTAAAGCATTTAATGGTAAAGGCGTTGCCATTGTCAAATCAACTGAACAAGCAGGTAAATTCACACTGACAGCCCATTCAGATCTCTTGAAATCTAGTCAAGTAACTGTCTTTACTGGTAAAAAAGAAGGACAAGAGAAGACTGTTTTGGGGACAGAAGTAGCAAGAGTTCGTACATTAATTGGTAAAGAACCAAAAATGCCGAAAACAGTAAGTTTTGTATACAGCGATGGTAGTCGTGAAAAACTTCCAGTAACTTGGTCTCAAGTCGATGTTAGTCAAGCAGGAGTTGTGACTGCTAAAGGTACAGCAAATGGACGTGAGGTAGAGGCTCGTGTCGAGGTTCTAGCAATTGCGAAAGAATTACCAACAGTTAAACGTGTTGCTCCAGGAGCAGACTTGAACACTGTAGATAAATATGTGTCAATACTTGTAACCGATGGAAGTGTACAAGAGTACGAAGTAGATAGCTGGGAGATTGCGGAAGCAGATAAAGCCAAACTTTCAGTAGCTGGATCACGTATTCAAATGACTGGTCAGTTAGCTGGAGAAACTATTCATGCAACCCTTGTAGTAGAAGAAGGAAATGCTGCAGCACCTGTAGTGCCAACTGTTACTGTTGGAGGTGAAGCAGTAACAGGTCTTACTAGTCAACAACCAATGCAATATCGTACTCTTGCTTATGGTGCCCAATTGCCAGAAGTAACAGCAAGTGCTGAAAATGCTGATGTTACAGTTCTTCAAGCAAGCGCAGTAAACGGTATGCGTGCGAGCATCTTTGTTCAGCCTAAAGATGGTGGCCCTCTTCAAACCTATGCAATTCAATTCCTCGAAGAAGCACCAAAAATTGACCATTTGAGCTTGCAAGTGGAACAAGCTGACGGTCTCAAAGAAGACCAAACAGTCAACTTGTCGGTTCGAGCTCACTATCAAGATGGAACGCAAGCTGTATTACCAGCTGATAAGGTGAGCTTCTCTACAAGCGGTGAAGGGGAAGTTGTAGTCCGAAAAGGAATGCTTGAGTTGCATAAACCAGGAGCACTCACTCTGAAAGCTGAATATGAGGGTGCTACGGGTAAAATCAATCTCACTATCCAAGCCAATACTGAGAAGAAGATTGCGCAATCCATCCGTCCTGTGAATGTAGTGACAGATTTACACCAAGAACCTACTCTTCCGTCAACAGTAACGGTTGAGTATGACAAAGGTTTCCCTAAAGCTCACAAAGTCACTTGGCAAGCTATTCCGAAAGAAAAACTAGACCACTATCAAAGCTTTGAAGTGTTAGGTAAGGTTGAAGGAATTGACCTGGAAGCGCGTGCTAAAGTATCTGTAGAAGGCATCGTTTCAGTTGAAGAAGTTAGTGTGACAACTCCAGTCGCAGAAGCACCACAATTACCAGAAAGCGTTCGTACATATGATTCAAATGGTCACGTTTCATCAGCTAAGGTTGCATGGGATGCGATTCGTCCAGATCAATATGCCAAGGAAGGTGTCTTTACAGTTAATGGTCGCCTAGAAGGTACGCAATTAACAACTAAACTCCATGTTCGCGTATCTGCTCAGACTGAGCAAGGAGCAAACATTTCTGACCAATGGACCGGTTCAGAATTACCACTTGCCTTTGCTTCAGACTCAAATCCGACCGATCCTGTTTCAAATGTCAACGATAAATTGATTTCCTTTAATGACCTACCAGCCAACCGTTGGACAAACTGGAATCGTAGTAATCCAGAAGCTTCAGTCGGTGTTCTGTTTGGAGATTCAGGTATCTTGAGTAAACGTTCCGTTGATAATCTAAGTGTCGGATTTCACGAAGACCATGGAGTTGGTGCACCGAAGTCTTATGTGATTGAGTATTATGTTGGTACAACCATTCCAACAGCTCCTAAAAATCCTAGCTTTGTAAGCGGTGAAAATCATGTCTTTAATGATCCTGCTAACTGGAAACCAGTGACTAATCTAAAGGCACCAGCTCAGCTCAAGGCCGGAGAAATGAATCATTTTAGTTTTGATAAGGTTGAAACCCATGCTGTTCGCATTCGGATGGTTAAAGCAGACAATAAGCGTGGAACTTCTATCACAGAAGTACAGATTTTTGCCAAACAAGTTGCGCCAGCCAAACAAGGACAAACAAAAATCCAAGTTGACGGCAAAGCCTTAGCAAACTTCAACCCTGATTTAACAGACTACTACCTTGAGTCTGGAGATGGAAAAGTTCCGGCAGTCACAGCAAGTGTTAGCAACAATGGTCTCGCTACCGTCGTTCCAAGTGTTCGTGAAGGTGAGCCAGTTCGTGTCATCGCGAAAGCTGAAAATGGCGACATCTTAGGAGAATACCGTCTGCACTTCACTAAGGATAAGAACTTACTTTCTCATAAACCAGTTGCTGCGGTTAAACAAGCTCGCTTGGTACAAGTAGGTCAAGCACTTGAATTGCCGACTAAGGTTCCAGTTTACTTCACAGGTAAAGAAGGCTACGAAACAAAAGACCTGACAGTTGAATGGGAAGAAGTTCCAGCGGAAAATCTGACAAAAGCAGGTCAATTTACTGTTCGAGGTCGTGTCCTTGGTAGCAATCTTACTGCAGAGTTCACTGTACGAGTGACAGATAAACTTGGTGAGGCTCTTTCAGATAACCCTAACTATGATGAAAATGGGAATCAGGCCTTTGCTTCAGCAACCAACGATATTGATAAAAATTCTCATGACCGCGTTGACTATCTCAATGACAGAGATCATTCAGAAAATCGTCGTTGGACAAACTGGTCTACAAGACCGTCCACTAATCCAGAAGTATCAACAGGGGTCATTTTCCGTGAAAAGGGTAAGATTGTAGAGCGGACTGTTGCACAAGCCAAACTCCAGTTCTTTGCAGATAGTGGTACAGATGCACCATCTAAACTCGTTTTGGAACGCTATATTGGTCCAGACTTTGAAGTGCCAACTTATTATTCAAACTACCAAGCTTACGAAACAGATCATCCATTTAATAATCCAGAAAATTGGATTGCTGTTCCGTATCACGCGAATAAAGATATCGAAGCGGGTGATGAAATTAATGTGACATTTAAAGAAGTGAAAGCCAAAGCTATGAGATGGCGTATGGAGCGTAAAGCAGATAAGAGCGGTGTTGCGATGATTGAGATGACCTTCCTTGCACCGAGCGAATTGCCTCAAGAAAGCACTCAATCGAAGATTCTTGTAGATGGAAAAGAACTTCCAGATTTTACTGAAAATCGTCAAAACTATCAAATCACCTATAAAGGTCAACGTCCAAAAGTCTCAGTTGAAGAAAATAATCAAGTAGCTTCAACAGTTGTAGATAGTGGAGAGGATAGCCTTCCAGTACTTGTTCGCCTAGTTTCAGAGAGTGGAAAACAAGTCAAGGAATACCGTATCCAGTTGACTAAGGAGAAACTAGTTTCTGAGAAGACAGTTGCTGCAGTACAGGAGGATTTACCAAAATTAGAAGTTCTTGAACAAGATTTGGCCTACAAGACAATTGAGAAAAAAGATTCAAGGCTTTATCTTGGTGAAACTCGTTTAGAACAAGAAGGACAAGTTGGTAAGGAACGAATCCTTATCTCTATCAATCCTGACGGAAGTAAGGAAGAAAAATTCCGTGAAATAGTTCAGACTCCAACAAACCGTATTGTCGTTGTCGGAACTAAACTAGGAACCGCTCTTCCAGAGGACGAATCCAATGCTCTAGTTTTCAACAGACCAGAACTTATGGTTGAGGAAGAAACAATTGACTTCCAGATCCAGGAGCGTAAGTCTGACAAGTTATATCTAGGTGAAACTCGCATCCTTCAAGAAGGAAGACAAGGTCTCCGTGTTCACTTGATTGAAGTAGAAAATGGCAAGCGGACTGATAAAGAAAGCTATGATAAAGTTATAGCTCAGGACCGTATTGTAGAGGTTGGTACAGCTATAAAGGATACAAAATCAGCTTCTCAAGAACAGCTTAAAGCAGCTCCTAAAGAAGCTAGTAAGTCTGTGCTACAAGATCAAGATGTTCAAAAACCAGAATCTCAAGAAACTACAAAACAACAAGTATCAACTGAGAAAACGGATGTAAAACAAGTGAGCTCACGTTCAGTTGAAGCCCAGCAAGATGAAAAGAATTACTTGCCAAACACTGGAACAGAGGCAGAACAGGCAGCAGTAGCAGCAGGTTTAGCTCTTCTAGGTTTGAGTGCAGGCTTAGTAGCCACTAAAGGTAAAAAAGAAGACTAGAAATTTTGATACTTTCTTTATCGTTAAAGATTAGAGAGAAGTTCTTGTCTTAGATAGAAGATAAATCCCTTGGAATATAAGTTTCTAAGGGATTCTCTTTGTATAAAATTGTATAGTGTTATTGTCTATCCTATTTTGTAGAGAAAGCAAAAATCCCTAGAAAATGTTTAGGGATTCGATTATTTCATTAAGAACAATTCAACAATCATCTCGATATACATGACAAGGATTACTAAGAATCCTGCACGCCAGAAGAATTTGATGAATTTAGGATAGTAAAAGCTACGTTTTTTCAAAAGGAAGAAAAAGACGAGAATAATAGCTAGGACCGAGAGGGCTAGCCCCAGTCTAGGGAGGAAATTATGGGTAAAAGTTTTAGCTGTAATCAAGTAATACTCAAATATTAAAACTGGAAAAGCCAAATCCGCAAAGTTTCGTCCTAGTTTTTTTAATCTAAAAAGTTTGGTTATGATAATGCAGACGACTAAGGTCAGTATCAATAATAAAATAGATGCTAATTTCATTAAAATCATACCCATATTGTATCATAAAAAAAGGCTAATGGAAACGAGAAACAGAGGAATTTATAGGAAAGTCAGGCTTTTGAGATTGTGGGTGATTTTTGTTATAATGAAAGTTATGAAATCTTATAATACCTTGAATGATTATTATCGAAAACTCTTTGGAGAAAAGACTTTTAAAGTCCCTATTGATGCGGGATTTGACTGTCCCAATCGTGATGGGACTGTGGCTCATGGAGGCTGTACTTTTTGTACGGTTTCAGGTTCTGGAGATGCTATCGTAGCACCGGACGCGCCTATCCGTGAGCAATTTTATAAGGAAATTGACTTTATGCACCGCAAGTGGCCAGATGTTCAGAAGTACTTAGTTTATTTTCAAAATTTTACCAACACCCATGAAAAGGTGGAAGTCATCCGAGAGCGATATGAACAGGCTATTAACGAGCCAGGTGTGGTAGGAATCAATATCGGAACGCGCCCAGACTGTTTACCAGACGAAACTATCGAATACTTGGCTGAATTATCGGAGCGCATGCATGTGACGGTAGAGTTGGGCTTGCAGACTACTTATGAAACAACCTCTGACCTGATTAACCGCGCTCACTCTTATGAATTGTACGTGGAAACAGTCAAACGTTTGAGAAAGTATCCCAAGATTGAGATTGTTTCACATTTGATCAATGGTTTGCCTGGTGAAACCCATGAGATGATGCTTGAAAATGTCCGCCGATGTGTCACGGATAACGATATTCAAGGGATTAAACTGCACTTGCTTCACCTGATGACCAATACGCGTATGCAACGAGATTACCACGAGGGACGTTTGCAGTTGATGAGCCAGAACGAATATGTTAAGGTCATCTGTGACCAACTGGAAATCATTCCCAAGCATATTGTCATCCATCGAATCACGGGAGATGCACCTAGGGATATGCTGATTGGCCCTATGTGGAGCCTCAATAAATGGGAAGTCCTAAACAGTATTGAGATGGAGATGCGGCGTCGTGGAAGCGTTCAAGGATGCAAGGCTGTAAAACAGGAGTTTGAAAATGAAAAGACCACTTGAGATTGCACATGACTTTTTGGCTGAGGTAGTAACTCAGGACGATATTGTAGTGGATGCGACCATGGGAAATGGTCATGACACACTTTTTTTAGCCAAACTAGCCAAGAAAGTCTATGCCTTTGATATTCAAGAACAAGCCTTGGAAAAGACCCAAGAGCGTTTGAACCAAGCTGGAATGACAAATGCCCAGTTGATTTTACAAGGTCATGAAACACTGGACCAGTTTGTGACAGAAGCCAAGGCAGGGATTTTTAATCTGGGCTATCTGCCGTCAGCTGATAAGTCTGTCATTACCCGACCTCAGACAACGATTGAAGCATTAGAAAAGTTATGCCATTTGCTTGTCAAAGGGGGACGGATTGCTATTATGATCTACTATGGTCATGAAGGAGGCGACATCGAGAGGGATGCTGTCTTGGATTTTGTGAGCCAGTTGAATCAACAAGAGTATACTGCTGCCATTTACCGAACTTTAAACCAAATCAACAATCCACCATTTTTAGTGATGATTGAAAAATTAGAGAGATATAGACATGGATAAACAATACCTACGTGAAAAGCTGGATGCCATGCGCCAGAATTTTGTTGAATCAACCCACCACGAACGAGCAGTGGGTGTGCTAGATCAAGCGCATATGAGCAAAAAAATGCTTAAAATCAAGAAAAAATTAGTTGCTCTTGAAATGGAACGGTGCCAGAGAAAAATTGAGCACAAAGATTGTTCCAAGATTGACCAAAAAATCAAAGAGCAGAAGGAGATATTTGAATCCTGTTGTAAAAAAGATTAAGGAGGAAGTGCGTGGAATTACTAATTTACCTCATCCTATTTTTACTGGTTTTGATTGTCTCAAGTACAACCAATAAGCTCCTGCCCTTTTTGCCTCTCCCTTTGGTGCAGATTCTTTTGGGAATTGTGATTGGTCTCTTTTTACCCAATACCGACTTTCACCTCAATACGGAGTTGTTTTTGGCCCTGGTTATCGGGCCCTTGCTTTTCCGAGAGTCGGAGGAAGCAGATATTACGGCTATTTTAAAACACTGGCGAATCATTATCTATCTCATATTTCCAGTGATTTTTATCTCGACTCTGAGTTTGGGTGGCTTGGCCCATCTTCTTTGGCTTAGCCTTCCCTTGGTGGCTTGCTTGGCTGTTGGGGCAGCCCTTGGGCCTACGGACTTGGTGGCTTTTGCTTCTCTTTCGGAGCGCTTTAGCTTTCCTAAGCGCGTGTCCAATATCCTTAAGGGTGAAGGACTCTTGAATGATGCTTCTGGTTTGGTGACCTTTCAGGTAGCCTTGACAGCTTGGACAACAGGAGCCTTTTCCCTTGGGCAAGCTAGTAGTTCGCTTATCTTTTCAATCCTAGGCGGTTTTTTAGTTGGCTTTTTAACAGCCATGACCAACCGTTTCCTCCATACCTTCTTGCTGAGTGTGCGAGCAACGGATATTGCCAGCGAACTTTTATTAGAATTGAGTTTGCCTCTGGTGACCTTCTTCCTGGCAGAAGAAGTCCATGTTTCAGGAATTATTGCCGTGGTGGTTGCTGGGATTTTAAAGGCAAGCCGTTTTAAGAAAATTACTCTCCTTGAAGCCCAAGTGGATACGGTGACTGAGACGGTCTGGCATACAGTGAACTTTATGCTCAACGGTTCTGTCTTTGTGATTTTAGGGATGGAGTTGGAAATGATAGCAGAACCTATCTTGATCAATCCAATCTATAATCCTCTACTCTTACTAGTATCTCTTTTAGCCCTTACCTTTGTCCTCTTTGCCATTCGTTTTGTCATGATCTATGGCTATTTTGCCTATAGGACTAGACGACTCAAGAAAAAGCTAAATAAGTATATAAAGGATATGCTTCTCCTGACCTTCTCAGGTGTTAAGGGAACCGTGTCGATTGCTACGATTCTTTTGATACCAAGTAATCTAGAGCAGGAGTATCCTCTCTTACTTTTCCTCGTTGCAGGTGTGACGCTGGTAAGCTTTTTAACAGGTCTCTTAATCCTGCCTCATCTTTCTGATGAACAAGAAGAAAGTAAGGACCATCTCATGCATATTGCTATTTTGAATGAAGTAACGATAGAGTTGGAAAAAGAGTTGGAAGACACTAGAAATAAACTCCCTCTCTATGCAGCTATTGACAATTACCATGGACGAATAGAGAACCTTATCCTGAACCAAGAAAATAAGGGAGAGCAAGAGGACTGGGAGGCCTTGAAACTTCTTATCCTCAGTATTGAGAGTGATGGTCTGGAACAGGCTTACGAAGAAGACAAGATGAGTGAGCGTGCCTATCGAGTTTACCAGCGTTATTTGAAAAACATGGAACAAAGCATCAATCGCAAGTTTGCTTCACGATTGACCTATTATTTCCTTGTTTCCTTGCGTATTTTACGTTTTCTCCTTCACGAAGTCTTTACCTTTGGCAAGACCTTCCGTAGTTGGAAAAATGAAGAATCACAGAAACTCAGAGCCCTTGACTATGACCAAATTGCAGAGCTCTATCTAGAAAATACAGAGATGATTATCGAAAGTTTGGAGAATCTAAAAGGGGTTTATAAGAGTTCCTTGATTAGCTTCATGCAGGATTCTCGTCTCCGTGAAACAGCTATCATCACCAGTGGTGCCTTTGTCGAACGGGTTATCAATCGTGTCAAACCCAACAATATCGATGAAATGCTGAGAGGCTATTATTTGGAGCGCAAGTTGATTTTCGAATACGAAGAAAAACGATTAATTACGACCAAGTATGCCAAGAAGTTACGACAAAATGTCAATAACTTAGAGAACTATTCCTTGAAGGAAGCTGCCAATACCCTGCCTTATGATATGGTGGAATTGGTAAGAAGAAATTAATCAAGATTATAAGTGAAGGAGTGTTACATGAAGAAGTGGTGGAAAGGGCTGATAGACAAGCCTTTATTAAAAGCCTTTTTGCATTATTATCAAGCATCAGATAGTGAGTTGACCAGTGTCGCAGTAGCCTACTATTGGTTGATTTCGATTTTTCCCCTGCTTTTGGTGGTGGTCAATATCCTCCCTTATTTTCAGATTCCAGTTTCCAATTTTTTAAAGGTCGTTAATGAATTCTTGCCAGAAACCATGTATGATGTGGTCGCAAAGATTATTACAGAAGTGCTGACCCAACCGTCAACAGGCTTATTGAGTTTTGCGGTTTTGTCAGCCCTCTGGACCTTTTCAAAATCCATGAATTTCCTACAGAAAGCCTTTAACAAAGCTTACGGAGTTGCTAAAAATCGTGGAATGATTTCCTGTCAGCTCATGAGTTTGTTTGTCAGTTTTGGCTTGCAGATTCTCTTCGCCTTAGCTCTGTTTTTGAGTGTCTTTGGCCGCATGCTTCTCAACCTTATCAAGAGCTACTGGAAATCGGATAGTCCTATCTTTGATTATCTGCAAGACCTAACAGGCCCCTTGATCTATGCCTTGATTTTCGCTATCTTGGTCATGCTTTATTATTTCCTGCCTAATGTTACGGTCCGACGAATTCGCTATGTGTTGCCAGGTAGTGTCTTTGTCTTGTTGACTCTGGTCTTACTACTCAATATCTTTTCAGTCTATATCAATAATTATGTCAATCACCTAGTGGACGTCCGCTTTTTCAGTTCCGTTGTCGTGGTGGTCATGATGTTCTGGTTTATTCTCATCGCTAAGATTTTAATTGTCGGTGCAGTTATCAATGCTAGTGTCCAGAGTTTGAAAGATCTGAATTTTAGAAAAGACTAACGAATTTTTAATTCATTACAAAACGCATAATATCAAGGTTGATGCACGAAAATTCCACGAAGCCAACTATAGTCAGAAAGCTGAACAACAAGCCAAAACGTCCAAAAAAGGCGGCAAAAAGCAAGCACCTGCAAGCAACGTGCCGAAATGGTCAAATACTGGTTATGTCAACGAATTAGACCCAAAAATCGTTGATATGCTAGTAGAATTTCACAAGTCACAATGCACTTTGGAAACTCCCGAGGCGCAAGCAGAAATCGCCCAAAAACGTGAAGAAATCGAGCAAAGGAGAACTGAGCTTGAGGATAAAAACAAGAGCTTTTGAACCGCTTGAACAAATAGAGTTTCGCAAGTATTATGCTTACAAATTACTTGAGTAATTAACTAAAATATAAACCCTGCCTTTATATCTAGGCAGGGTTTATATTTTAGAAATTCACGTAGCTTGTTTCGTTTTTTACATACCCAGTATAGTCTGAGTTTCTATAGAATTCAGTGATAAACTTCCATTTTCTTTGAGAAATATGGATATAAGTACTTGTTATGTAGTATGGATATGGACTTTGTGAATCCAAGTAAGCCTGATAAGCTTGTATACCCCAAAATGCTCCACCAATTATTACACCCCATGGACCTCCCAATACAGCACCTATCTTACCAATTATAAAACTTAGTCCAGCATCAGCCATGAAATTAGCGAATGTGTTAGCTTGTTTATTCCCATGTATTGTGTTGACGTAATTCCAAACATTAGGATCGTATGATCTAAAAGATATATTTAGGTCGATTTCATTCTTTTGATAATCCATATAAAATGACCCATTGATATAGACACCATCAGCACGTTGTTCAATAGTGTCTACACTTCCATCTGGATTGACCACCTCAAGAACTTCATCACTTAAAATATTTACTTGCGTATCTCCGAACCGCACTGATGAGCCATTCTCAAACTGAGCCTCACCAGATACAACTTTAGAGTTTGCCGATAAGCTATCATCAGCAAAAACAACAAGCGACGGGGAAATGCTAGACATACAGAAAACAGATATAACTAGCAAACACATGCATTTAAACATCTTAGACATAACGGAAACTCCTTTGTATTTTTGATTTTTTTCAACTTTTGTTATACAATAAAACCAAACAAAAAGAAAGCGGTAACAATATGCTTAATGCGAAAATTTTTTATATATTTTTATATTTGATCGTTATCGAAACTATAGGCTTGTTGTTGTTGAAAAAAGGTCTCGAAATGGGTTATTTTGGCACAGAAGCTATTATCCTCGCAATTTTTTCATTTGCTTTTTACAACCTATGTTCATTCGCTTGGGTCTGCTCTACAATAAAAAAACAATAAAAAATAAATAGACGTATTTTCAAAAAAAGATTGCATATTTATCTAAGTAAAACGACGATTTAAATCGTCGTTTTTTTGTATAACCCCCTGAAATTTATTTTAATTATGCAAATTTCACGTATTTTTGGTGCTGAGACAACGATTCTGAGAGCTTTTCAGACTTTGTCTATCATTAGAAAAGCTTAGAGCACCAAAGGATAATACCTGATAATATGCGTTTTTTCATTATGAAATTAATAGATAAACATGGCATCGCCAAAACTAAAGAAGCGGTAGTGTTCTTGGATGGCATGGTGGTAGGCATCTAATACTAATTCGCGACCTGCAAAGGCAGAAACCAGCATGACCAGAGTAGATTTTGGGAGGTGGAAGTTGGTTGAGAAGGCATCGACAACCTTCCATTCATAGCCAGGTTTGATAAAGATATTGGTCCAGCCAGAATCTGCTTGGATTTGCCCAGCAAACTTGGAACCAATAGTCTCTAAAGTGCGGATGGAAGTAGTTCCGACAGCGATGACACGACCACCGTTTTCTTTAATAGAGTGAAGGGTTGCAGCTGCTTCCTCAGAAAGCTGGTAGAATTCTGAGTGCATTTCGTGTTCATCCAGATTGTCCACAGAAACAGGTCTAAAGGTTCCGAGTCCGACATGGAGAGTCAAATAGACCAGATGAACTCCTTTAGCTTGGATTTCTGCTAGCAGTTCTTTGGTGAAGTGAAGTCCAGCAGTTGGTGCTGCAGCAGAGCCACTTTCCTTGGCGTAGACGGTTTGATAGCGTTCACGGTCATCCAGTTTTTCGTGGATATAAGGTGGCAGAGGCATTTCTCCCAGACTTTCCAAGACTTCTAGGAAGATTCCTTGGTATTCAAAGCGGACAATACGGCCCCCGTGGGTCAATTCTTCTGTCACGACAGCGCTGAGGCGACCATCACCAAAGCTGACACGAGTGCCAACCTTGAGGCGTTTGGCAGGTTTAGCCAGAACTTCCCACTCATCTCCACTAGTGTTTTTGAGCAGGAGAAGCTCTACATGGCCTCCAGTTTCTTCCTTTTGACCATAGAGGCGGGCGGGGAGAACGCGGGTGTCGTTCATAACAAGGGCATCACCAGGTTCCAGCATATCAATAATAGAGTGGAAGTGTTTATCCTGCATTTCTCCTGTCTCACGATTGACGATGAGGAGTTTAGAGGCATCCCGTTTTTCAAGGGGCGTTTGGGCAATCAATTCCTCAGGCAAGTGGAAATCAAAATCAGCTGTATTCATATATCTGTTCATTCTTTCTAAGTTCTAATCCTATCCATTATAACATGTTTCAAGTATAGGCGCTCTTTTTTTGGAAATTAAATCGTTTTCACTTGACAAAAATTGGTCTATACCATATAATAAATATAGATTGAAACGGAGGATGAAAAGATGAAAGTTATTAAAGTTGAAAACCAAATCGAAGGTGGAAAAGTTGCTTTTGAGATTTTGAAGGAAAAATTGGACAACGGCGCTCAAACTCTAGGACTTGCGACAGGAAGCAGTCCGCTTGAATTTTACAAGGAAATTGTTGAGAGTGACCTTGATTTTTCAAATCTAACTAGTGTGAACCTTGATGAGTATGTAGGCCTTGATGGGGACAACCCACAGTCTTATCGTTACTTCATGCAAGAAAACTTGTTCAACCAAAAACCATTTAAAGAAAGTTTCTTGCCTCGTGGAGTTAAGGACAATGCTGAAGCTGAAGTTGAACGCTACAACCAAATTTTGGCTGATCATCCAGTTGATCTGCAAATCTTGGGAATCGGTCGCAATGGACATATCGGATTTAATGAGCCAGGAACTGCCTTTGATAGCCAAACACATCTTGTAGAACTTGATCAGTCTACTATCGAAGCTAATGCGCGCTTCTTTGACAAGATTGAAGACGTCCCAACCCAAGCTATTTCAATGGGGATTAAAAATATTTTGGATGCCAAGTCAATCCTGCTCTTTGCTTACGGTGAATCGAAAGCAGAAGCTATTGCTGGAACAGTGTCTGGCCCAGTGACTGAAAGTCTACCAGCAAGTAGTTTACAAAACCACCCTGATGTGACCATCATCGCAGATGCTGAAGCACTTAGCTTACTTGAAAAATAAAAAAGTGAAACCATTCAGTATTTTTTATTGAACGCTTTCAAGACTTGTATAAATGGCAGAAAAAATCTAAATTTAACCGCATTTTTTCTTGACAATTATTCCTTTTACGTGTAGAATAGAATAGATCTTGAACTTGAAGGGAGTGAAAAAAATGTCTAAAACAGTAGTACGTAAGAATGAATCTCTTGACGACGCACTTCGTCGTTTCAAACGTGCGGTTACTAAAGCTGGTACTCTTCAAGAAACACGCAAACGTGAATTCTATGAAAAACCTTCTGTAAAACGTAAACGTAAGTCAGAAGCAGCTCGTAAACGTAAAAAATTCTAATTGAAATGAAAGGCTAGAGTAATCTAGTCCTTTTTCTTTTAATACTCTTCGAAAATCTCTTCAAACCACGTCAACGTCGCCTTGCCGTATATATGTGACTGACTTCGTCAGTCTTATCTACAACCTCAAAACAGTGTTTTGAGCAGCCTGTGGCTAGTTTCCTAGTTTGCTCTTTGATTTTCATTGAGTATAAATAAATACTCCAAAGCCTGCAAAAATCTCAAATATCCTCCTACAATTTGATATAATAGTAAAAAGAACTTGATTGAAGGAGGAAATGATGTCGGTTTTAGTAAAAGAAGTGATTGAAAAGCTTAGACTAGACATTGTCTATAGCGAACCAGAATTGCTTGAAAAGGAAATCAATACAGCGGACATTACGCGACCTGGTCTTGAAATGACAGGTTATTTTGACTACTACACGCCAGAGCGGATCCAGCTCTTGGGGATGAAGGAGTGGTCTTATCTGATTAGCATGCCTTCTAACAGCCGTTATGAAGTTTTGAAAAAAATGTTTCTACCTGAGACACCTGCGGTCATTGTTGCCCGTGGTTTGGTGGTGCCAGAGGAGATGCTAAAGGCAGCCAGAGAATGTAAGATTGCCATTTTAACTAGCCGTACAGCTACCAGTCGTTTGTCTGGAGAATTATCTAGTTATCTGGATTCTCGTTTGGCGGAACGCACCAGTGTTCACGGTGTCTTGATGGATATCTATGGGATGGGTGTCTTGATTCAAGGCGATAGTGGTATCGGTAAGAGTGAGACAGGCTTGGAGCTGGTCAAACGTGGGCACCGCTTGGTAGCAGATGATCGGGTAGATATTTATTCTAAGGATGAATTAACTCTTTGGGGAGAACCTGCTGAAATCTTGAAACACTTGATTGAAATTCGTGGGGTTGGGATTATCGATGTCATGAGCCTCTACGGTGCGAGTGCTGTAAAAGATTCTTCACAAGTTCAGCTGGCTGTCTACTTGGAAAATTACGATACACATAAGACTTTTGATCGTCTTGGAAACAATGCGGAGGAAATAGAAATTTCTGGCGTAGCCATTCCTCGTATCCGCATCCCAGTGAAAACAGGTCGTAATATCTCTGTAGTAATAGAGGCAGCTGCCATGAACTATCGTGCCAAGGAAATGGGCTTTGATGCGACGCGTTTATTCGAAGAACGCTTGACAAATCTTATTGCTCAGAACGAGGTGCACGATGCTTGATCCAATTGCTATTCATCTAGGTCCTCTAGCTATTCGTTGGTATGCCTTGTGTATTGTAACGGGCTTGATTCTTGCGGTTTATTTGACCATGAAAGAAGCGCCTAGAAAGAAGATCATACCAGACGATATTTTAGATTTTATCTTAGTAGCCTTTCCCTTGGCTATTTTAGGAGCTCGTCTCTACTATGTCATTTTCCGTTTTGATTATTATAGTCAGAATTTGGGAGAGATTTTTGCCATTTGGAATGGTGGTTTGGCCATTTACGGTGGTTTGATAACTGGTGCCCTTGTACTTTATATCTTTGCTGATCGTAAACTTATCAATACTTGGGATTTTCTAGACATTGCGGCACCAAGTGTCATGATTGCCCAAAGTCTGGGACGCTGGGGCAATTTCTTTAACCAAGAAGCCTATGGTGCAGCAGTGGATAATCTGGATTATCTACCTGCCTTTATCCGTGACCAGATGTATATTGAGGGGAGCTACCGTCAACCGACCTTCCTTTATGAGTCTTTATGGAATCTACTTGGATTTGCCTTGATTTTGATATTCAGACGAAAATGGAAAAGTCTCAGACGAGGTCATATCACGGCCTTTTACTTGATTTGGTATGGTTTTGGTCGTATGGTCATCGAAGGTATGCGGACAGATAGCCTCATGTTCTTTGGTCTTCGAGTATCTCAATGGCTATCAGTTGTCCTTATCGGTCTTGGTATTTTTATCATTCTATATCAAAATCGAAAGAAGGCCCCTTACTATGTTACAGAGGAGGAAAACTAAATGTTAGAAGTTGCATATATTCTTGTCGCCCTTGCTTTGATTGTATTTTTAGTGTATCTAATTATTACTGTACAAAAGCTTGGACGTGTGATCGATGAAACAGAGAAAACGATTAAAACCTTGACTTCAGATGTGGATGTGACCTTGCATCACACCAATGAATTGCTAGCTAAGGTCAATGTCTTGGCAGATGATATCAATGTCAAGATGGCAACAATTGATCCACTCTTTAGTGCTGTTGCAGATTTATCTCTATCTGTTTCAGACCTCAATGACCATGCGCGTGTCTTGAGCAAGAAAGCTTCATCAGCTGGTTCAAAAACCATTAAGACTGGTGCAAGTTTATCAGCTCTTCGTCTTGCAAGTAAATTTTTCAAAAAATAAAAAAGGAGAATCCTTATGGGTAAACTATCCTCAATCCTTTTAGGAACCGTTTCAGGTGCAGCTCTTGCCTTGTTTTTAACAAGCGACAAGGGCAAACAAGTCTGCAGTCAGGCTCAAGATTTTCTAGATGATTTGAGAGAAGATCCTGAGTATGCCAAAGAGCAGGTCTGTGAAAAACTGACAGAAGTTAAGGAACAAGCTACAGATTTTGTTCTAAAAACCAAAGAACAGGTTGAGTCAGGTGAAATCACTGTGGACAGTGTACTTGCTCAAGCCAAATCATGTGCTCGTCAAGCGACAGAAGCATCAAAAGATCGATTCAATAATCTCAAGGGGCAATGGCAAGAAAAGGCTGAAACTCTTGATGAATCAGAAGAGATTGTGATTGATATCGAAGAAGAAAAAATCTAAATTTGACGAGAATGAGCGAAAACTCAATTCTAGGAGAAAATGAAGCACATTTTCCCACAATCAAACGCATGGTATCAAGGACTGTAATGCCTGATATTATGCGTTTTTTATGATTTTGAAGACTTTTTGACAAACTTTTTTAAAACACATGAGTGTTATGATTTTTTATGGTATAATGGCAGTGTTAGAAGTGAAATATTTACATTTTTTTATATTTTACTGATATTTTAGTAATATTAAGCGATCTATTTTTTATATGATTAGAAATCAATGTAGTAGCTTATAATCAAGTAGAGGAAAAGCTCTAACATTTTAGTCAAGAAACGATCTAGTATTCTGTCAAGGGAAAATATTAGAACCCTCTATTTTGTAAAAAATAGTTAGAAAGAAAGTTAATAAAATGAAAGACATTTTTAATAAACGCCAACGCTTTTCGATTCGAAAGTTTTCTGTTGGAGTGGCTTCTGTATTAATAGGAATTGCCTTGTTTGCACCATCCCAGGGAGTACTTGCTTCTACGGAAAATAATGTGGCAACAGAGATAGGGGCTAATTCTGAAAAGGAGAATGCGACCCCTACTGTGGAGAAAAAAGAAGAGAATCAAAATTCACCAGAGAATCAAGGTGCTATCTCCAGTCCAGCTCCAAAAGATACTCCAATAATATCTACAAGAACTACAGAACTTGAGACATCTGGGGATAAAGAAAATAATAGCTTGACCACAAGGGCTTCCGTGGCGGGTGAAGACAGATCAAGTCTTCCAGCGGTGAGAGCGGCATCGAATCCTTCCGAGATAAAAAAATATGAATTGACTAAGGAAGATGCTAAAAAAATCAAAGCAGGAGTAATCGGTTCAGAAGGTAATAAGCTTGACAGTTTGTTATTAAACGGCCCTGAGTTAAGTCCAGAAGCTTATACAGATGATGATTTCTTGAAGGATAAAGAAGAACTTTATATTTATGAAAAAGGCGGGAAAAAGTATGTAGGCTATAATAGTCATCCCTTATTAGAAGATACTGATGGTGATGGTATTATTGACAGTAAAGAAAAGCCAGATGAAAAATTAAAATGGAATGTCAGTGAGCGCGATATGATTATGTTCATGGAATTGTCCTACCGTGATGATAATTATATTGATAGAGTGCTGAATCATAAGAAACCCTTAACAGAGTCAGAGTTATATAAAAAGAATGATGACAGTAGACCACGTTATGAGTATATGATGATGAATAAGGAATTGGGGCCTTATTGGGAAAGGAAAAAAAGTTACCATACCTCCAGTGGACTAGATGCTGTCTTGTATGAAACTAAGAGTGATTTCTCATATTTACCAAACGGAACTGCACAAGTATTAGCCTTTCGTGGAACAAGTGATGCCAAAGATATAGGAACTGATATAACACTTGGATTAGGAAGCAATCCTCAACAAGGGATTGATGCAGAAAATATCATGCGTGAACTGGCTAAAGATAAGAGCATTACCAATCTATATTTGACAGGACACTCTTTAGGAGGATATTTAGTACAACGGGCAATGGTTGAAGCCTATCAGTTGGCATATTCTGACAGCAGAGTCATGTCTTCTAAAGAACAGCGGGCTTATAGAAACTTTTATAATAATGTATTAAAAAAAGGAACAACCTTTAATGCCCCAAAAGTGAGGACAAGTTATTTCTCATCATCTGAATTTTGGCAAAAAGGATTAGACAGTAAAAACATAGCTAAGTCTGGAAAAATGACACATTATATAGTTAATAATGATTCTACTATAGGAAAAAGTGTCAGTAATGATAGTGATGTTGTCATAAATGTTGGGGATACAAAAGGAGGTCATAGTTCACGTTCTTATTTTGAAGCCGATATGATTAATAGACGATCAGAGTTCATGTCTGGGAAACGAATTTCCTTAGATGGGACAGGTTATCAAGATAAAAAAATGACAACAGCTAAATCTGTAGAAAAAGTTGGAGAAACTGTTGTATATAGTAAACGTGGAGATGACATCATTAAGTCAACAACTGTTAGTATCAAAGATCCCGATACAGGGCAGATTACTAAAAATACACTTGATGAAGTGTTCAAGAAAGATGGTGCCAAATCAACAGTTGTGGTTACGTCAATCGAGCCAAGTGTTCGTTATGAAAAAGACGCTACGAGAGCCAAAGGTGGGGCAAATGTAACAGAAGCTGGTACTCCAGGCACTAGAACAGTAACTACAACCTACACAGTCAATCCGACAGATGGTAGCCTTGTTTCGCATGAAGAACCGGCAGTAGTAGTCCCATCAAAACCGACAGTGGTCAAAGTCCCAGCTAAGGATGAGGTTACATACCTCAAAGAAGGCGATGATGTGGTTAAGAAGATAACCACTTACATGGTCAATGCAAGTACAGGAGCTCTTACTCCAACAGAGAAAAAGGAAATCTTCAAACAAAATGGTGCCAAGGCTAAGGTTGTTGTTACGCCATTACAGCCAAGTGTTCGTTATGAAAAAGACGCTACGAGAGCTAAGGGCGGAAAAAATGTAACAACAGCTGGTACTTCAGGCACTAGAACAGTCACTACAACTTATACTGTTAACCCTGCAGATGGTAGCCTCATTCCGCATGAGGGCAAACCCGTCATCAAACAGTCAACTCCTACGGTGGTCAAAGTTCCAGCCAAAGATGAGGTTGAGTACCTCAAAGACGGTGATGATGTTGTTAAGAAGACAACCACTTACGCGGTCAATGCAAGTACAGGAGCTCTTACTCCAACAGTAAGGAAAGATGTTGCCAATCCAAAAGGTGCCAAATCTAAAATTGTGGTTACACCACTTAAGCCAAATGTTCGTTATGAAAAAGATGCCACAAGAGCCAAAGGTGAAGCAAAAATCACAGTAGCTGGTACTTCAGGTACAAGAACAGTAACTACCACCTACACGGTTAATCCTACAGATGGTAGCCTTATTCCACATGAAGGAAAACCCGTCATCAAACAGTCAACTCCTACGGTGGTCAAAGTTCCAGCCAAAGATGAGATTGAATACCTCAAAGAAGGCGATAATGTTGTTAAGAAGACAACCACTTATGCGGTCAATGCCAGTACAGGTGCTCTTACTCCAACAGTAAGGAAAGACGTTGCCAATCTAAAAGGTGCCAAATCTAAAGTTGTGGTTACACCACTTAAGCCAAGTGTTCGTTATGAAAAAGACGCTACAAGACCCAAAGGTGAAGCTAATGTAACAACAGCTGGTACTTCAGGTACAAGAACAGTAACTACCACCTACACGGTTAATCCTACAGATGGTAGCCTTATTCCACATGAAGGAAAACCAGTTATCAAATCGTCAACTCCTACGGTGGTCAAAGTTCCAGCCAAAGATGAGGTTGAATACCTCAAAGAAGGCGATGACGTTGTTAAGAAGACTACAAGTTACCAAGTCAATGCGAGTACAGGTACCCTTACTTCAATAGAGAAAAAGGAAGTGTTCAAGCAAGATGGTGCCAAATCAACAGTTGTGGTTACACCACTTGAGCCAATTGTTCGTTATGAAAAAGACGCCACAAGAGCCAAAGGTGAAGCTAATGTAACAACAGCTGGTACTCCAGGGACAAGTACAGTAACTACCACCTATACAGTTAATCCGACAGATGGCAGCCTCATTCCACATGAAGGCAAACCAGTTATCAAATCGTCAATTTCGACAGTAGTCAAAGTCCCAGCCCAAGATGAGGTTGAATACCTCAAAGAAGGCGACGACGTGGTTAAGAAGACTACGAGTTACGCGGTCAATGCAAGTACAGGTACCCTTACTCCAACAGAGAAAAAGGAAATCTTCAAACAAAATGGTGCCAAATCTACAGTTGTTGTTACCCCACTTGAGCCAAGTGTTCGTTATGATAAAGATGCTACAAGAGCTAGAGGTGGAGAAAATGTAACAGTAGCTGGTACTCCAGGTACAAGCACAGTCACTACTACTTATACTGTGAATCCTACAGATGGCAGTCTCATTCCACATGAAGAGCTAGCAGTAGTAGTCCCATCAAAACCTACAGTGGTTAGGGTCCCAGCCAAAGATGAGGTTGAATATCTAAAAGAAGGCGACGACGTGGTTAAGAAGACTACAAGTTACGCGGTCAATGCAAGTACAGCTACCCTTACTCCAACAGAGAAAAAGGAAATCTTCAAACAAAGTGGTGCCAAATCTACAGTTGTTGTTACCCAACTTGAGCCAAGTGTTCGTTATGAAAAAGATGTCACAAGAGCCAAAGGTGAAACTAATGTAACAACAGATGGTACACCAGGAACAAGAACAGTAACTACCACCTACACAGTTAATCCGACAGATGGCAGTCTCATTCCACATGAAGGCCAACCAGTTATCAAACCGTCAACTCCTACAGTGGTCAAAGTTTCAGCTAAAGATGAGGTCGAATACCTCAAAGAAGGCGACAACGTGGTTAAGAAGACTACAAGTTACGCGGTCAATTCAAGTACCGGTGCTCTTACTCCAACAGAGAAAAAGGAAATCTTCAAACAAAATGGTGCTAAATCTACAGTTGCCGTTACCAAACTAGAGCCAAGTGTTCGTTATGAAAAAGACGCCACAAAAGCCAAAGGTGAAGATAATGTAACAACAGTTGGTACACCAGGAACAAGCACAGTCACTACTACTTATACTGTTAACCCTGCAGATGGCAGTCTCATTCCATATGAAGGCCAACCTGTTACCATCCCTTCGACTCCGACAGTGGTCAAGGTGCCAGCTAAAGACGAGGTTGAATACCTCAAAGAAGGCGATGATGTTGTTAAGAAGACCATAACTTACGCGGTCAATGCAAGTACGGGCTCCCTAACTCCAACAGAGACAACAGAAATCTTCAAGAGAAACGGTGCTAAATCTAAAGTTATCGTTACACCACTTGAGCCAAGTGTCCGTTATGAGAAAGATGCCACGAGAGCTAAAGGTGAAGCTAATGTAACAACAGCTGGTACCCCAGGAACAAGTACAGTAACTACCACCTACACAGTTAATCCTACAGATGGCAGTCTTGTTCCGCATGAAGAACCGGCAGTGGTAGTTCCATCAAAACCTACAGTGGTTAGGGTCCCAGCCAAAGATGAGGTTGAATATCTAAAAGAAGGCGACGACGTGGTTAAGAAGACTACAAGTTACGCGGTCAATGCAAGTACAGCTACCCTTACTCCAACAGAGAAAAAGGAAATCTTCAAACAAAGTGGTGCCAAATCTACAGTTGTTGTTACCCAACTTGAGCCAAGTGTTCGTTATGAAAAAGATGCCACAAGAGCCAAAGGTGAAGCTAATGTAACAGTAGCTGGTACTCCAGGTACCAGAACAGTAACCACAACATATGCAGTTAATCCTACAGACGGCAGCCTCATTCCACATGA
Source organism: Streptococcus sp. D2 (assembly GCF_006385825.1). Classification (GTDB taxonomy): domain Bacteria; phylum Bacillota; class Bacilli; order Lactobacillales; family Streptococcaceae; genus Streptococcus; species Streptococcus shenyangsis. The sequence goes on from NZ_VFSI01000010.1 coordinate 79,170, forward strand.
AGGTCAACCTGTTATCAAACTTTCAACTACTACAGTGGTCAAGGTCTCGGCCAAAGACAAAGTCGTAGAAATCTCGATTGAACCAGAAGTGGAATACGTTAAAGATGTTGAAAAAGACTTCGGTACACCAGATCAGCGTACTGAGGGTGAAAAAGGTAAAACAGTTACTATAACTGCTTACGATGTAGATCCAAAGGACGGTCATATCACAGAGCACGTTGGTAATCCAGTCGTCACTCCAGCAGGTAAGACAATCGTTAAAGTAGGAGCTAAAACTAAGGTTGAACGTAATAAGGATGACCAGGGTCGTGATGTGATTGATACCACTACCTATGAAGTTGATCCGAAAACAGGTAAGGTAACTCCGACAACAGTTCGAACATATGGAACAAGCAAAGAACCAACGACAGAGACAAGACCTGTACCATCCCCTGTTGTCTATGAAAAAGACGATAGTCGTGATAAAGATTCAGAATCAGTTAGACGAGAAGGAACTCCAGGAGAGGAAACAATCACCACAACGTACACAGTAGATTCGAAGACTGGTAAGATAACGCCTGTAGTTGGTCAACCAGCTCGTACGAAAGAACCAACTAATACTATTGTCAAAGTCGCAGCTAAGGATAAAGTAGAAACAACAGAAATCCCATCACCTAAGAAATACGTAAAAGATGATACACGCGACAAAGGACAAGACAATGTAGAAGAAGCAGGCCAAGCAGGTTCACGTACAACAACAACTACTTACGAAGTAAATCCAGCAGATGGAACAATTACAGAAAGAGTAGGAGAACCAGTAGTAGTAAATCCAACAGCAACAATTGTCAAAGTTCCAGCTAAAGACAAAGTAGTAGAAACGCCGATTGAACCAGAAGTGGAATACGTTAAAGATGTTGAAAAAGACTTCGGTACATCAGATGAGCGTATTGAGGGTGAAAAAGGTAAAACAGTTACTACAACCACTTATGATGTAGATCCAAAGGACGGTCATATCACAGCACACGTTGGTAACCCAGTCGTCACCCCATCAGGTAAGACAGTCGTTAAAGTTGGTGCGAAAACTAAGGTTGAACAATCTAAAGATCCTGAAGGTCGTGATGTGATTGATACCACTACCTATGAAGTTGATCCAAAAACAGGTAAGGTAACTCCAACAACAGTTCGAACTTATGGTAAAGCGAAAGAACCAAAAGTAGAGATAGAACAAGATCCTAAGACAGGTGAAGTTACAGTAACACCGAAGAAACCAGGTGGCTCAACATATCCACTAGGAACTAAGGTCGAAATCCCAGGTGAAGTTGGTAAAGGTAAAGTACCAAACAGTGGTCTACCTGATGTAGAAAAACCAGGTATAGGTAAGACTACTGATCCAGGTAAACCTTCTGTGGAAGTTCCTAATGTAACAACTCAAACTAAGGTAATAGTTGAAAACGGTGAACTGCCTGGGTCAATTACTTTACCAGAATTAACTATTGAGGTTCACTGGATTGATGAAGCTGGAAATGCATTGAAACCAACTGTTAAGACAGGTAGTGAAAAGGATGCTGAACATGGATCAATTTTTGGATATGAATTTGTACGAACTGTGATTTCTGAAAACGAACCAGTAATTACTCACATGTTCAGAAAAGTAAGTGGAAGTACAACTCCAAATCCAGCAACTCCGCCTAATGTAACAATTTTTGAAAATGGTGTATTACCAGATTCAATTGAATTGCCAGAGCTCATGATTGAGGTTCACTGGATTGATGAAGATGAAAATGTATTGAAACCATCTGTTAAGTCAGGTAGTGAAAAGGATGCTGAACATGGATCAATTCTTGGATATGAATTTGTACGAACTGTGATTGATGAAAATGAACCAGTAATGACTCACATTTTCAGAAAAGTAAGTGGAAGTACAAATCCAAATACAATTCCAGTTGCGCCAGTAACACCTGATATTAATGAAAATTCTGGTCATGATACACCTGAGCTAACAACTCCAGCTCCTATTCCAGTTGCACCAGTGACACCTGATACGAATGGTGGTTCTGGTCAAGACACACCTGCATCACCAACTCCAATTCCAGATGCAGTTACTCCGAGTACAGATCAGGTAGATACTAAGACTACTGTTGATAACGGAGCTAAGTCAAATGATTCTCAAACTGTATTACCAAATACAGGAACAGAATCAAATGCTACTCTTGCATCTCTAGGACTTCTTGGTATGCTAGGCGGTCTCAGATTTCTTATTGGAAAGAAAAAAGAAGACTAAAATAAAAATGTAGTCAAAATATGAATTGTTCATTGTTAAGTGGACAATGAATGTAAAAGATAAAGAAACGGCCTTGTTCCTCATTTCAAGAGGTACAAGGCTGTTGTCGTATTCTAGAAAAAAGTAGATATCAATATTCGTACCTAGAGATCATGGGTTGAAATAAAATATGTACAAATCGATTAGGGGATTTAGATTAATTTTTAAAAATGAATTAGAAGTCATGTTATACTATTCTAGCTTCAATCTGCGATACTCATTTGAAATCAAGGTTCCCCTTTTGTTGATAGACTATTCAAGAAATATTGTTGTATAAGTATATACTTTAAAATTATAGGTACACGGAACCAATGATAGGATTTTTAATTAAAACTATTATATATTTGTTTTTTAAGGAAGAAATTTATTTTTTTGATTTTGTAATAATATAAAGTTATATTTATAGGGCATATCTGAAGAATATTTTAAAATTAAGGATGGGATATTTATCGTTATTCAGAGTTGTTTTTAATTATTATATATTTGCTGATTGCGCTTTCTTTGGATTGCTTGTGTTTATACCATTTTAATGGATTAAATATATTGAAAGTGGTATAATCTAGCTGTCAAAACTGTGATGTGAAATGTCCATCATAGTGGTTTTTATTGTTTTATTCCCAGAGGGAATATTGCTTTTAATTTGATTTTGTATTTTAACATAAGGAGGAACAATGGAAAATAAATCAAATTCACTCAATAGAATCAGGCGCCAGCAACGTGAAAAAGTTTTGCGCTTTTCTATTCGTAAGTATAGTTTCGGTGCCGCTTCAGTTGCTGTTGCAGCGCTGATGTTTTTAGGTGCCCGCGTTGCGAGTGCGGATAGTCTAGTCGACAAGACTTCACACTCTACTGCTGGTGTAGTAACACCTGAAAGTAAGGTTGATTTGCCTGAGGATGTTACAGAATCTACTGCAAACAAAGTAGATGAAGGACATAAATCACCAGAAAATCAAGTGCCTGCAGTTCCTGAAAATAGCGCGCCTACAGTTGATAAAGCCAAGTTAAGAAAAGTAGTTGAAGAATTAAATGCTCTTCTTTCAACTAAATTAAACCTTGACGAGTCAGTAGTATCATCTGTCAAAGATAGACTTCAAAAAGGGAAAGAAGCCTTAGAAAGTTCTGAGCTAGCTCAAAAGGATATTGATGAGCTTGCGGTACTCTTGTCTAAAGATGTGACAGTCGTATCAGCTGCTAAGGAAGCAACTGAGGTTCAAGTAGATAAACAAGTAGATAAACAAGTAGATAAACAAGTAGATAAAACTGAGAAGCAAGCTGATAACCTAGCCAACCAATCTTCTCCTGAAGTAAGCGCAAGCGAAGAGAGCCAAACTGTATCAGCTAAAAAAGATGCTTTGAAAGTATCTGTAGATCAATTGAAGGCAGCAGTTCTGGAATTGCCTGAGCAGGAGACTAGCAAAGAAGTTCTTGAAAAAGCCAATGAACTATTGGGCTTAGCCCAAGGTGTTCTTGAAAATACAACAGTTTCTCTGAATGAAGTTGAAGATATGAACAAACTTGTGAAGAGAATGTTTAACTCTGTTAAAAACGCTACAACGCGTTTGAGTTCAGGTTCTCATGATCCGCGTAATGGCAAGAGCATGGGTCAAGGAACAGGTGGAAGAGCTGCAACGGTATCTTCAAGATGGACCAATCAAGACAATCTATTATCTTATCAACGTTTCTATGGAAGTGATAGAGATGGGAATAAGAGGAATAACGACAGACAATTCGTAGAGCAAAAAGTGGATATGACCGGTCGAATTGAGACGATTGATGGGCAAAAATATGTAGTTTACGATGTGTTCTTTAATAATAACGGTCAAAACATAGCTGAACATAGTTATCAACAGGCATATAGACTATTGTTGCAACCTAAAATCTTAGATTTGCAACCTAACGGATATTATAAAACAGACGCTATTAGAGATTTATACTTTGAAATCTATCGTAGAAATAATCAAAATGAAGGTGGGACACTCTCACAAAATCCAGAGAAATTTTATCTTGAAAGGAAACTGAATTACCACTTTGCAAATGATAATGAGCGAAGTCAGAATGGATTTACCTATTTTAACAGTGCAGGTGTCCGTGCATCAGGAGATCATTGGAAAGATATGAGGGATATCTTTAAGGCGAATCGATATGAGCCTGATTTGGAAAAGGCTGTAAAATTAGAAGGGAATCACAAAGACAAGAGTTATGGGTTAGGATTGAAAACTAACGATAAAACAGCTGCTGTTCATATGCATCTAAAAGCAAAATTAAGACCAGATGTAACGGATGAAGAAGTTAGACAAGCATTTACTATAGGTGTTGCAAGCAGTTTTGGTCTGACAACGCACCAATCCTATACTTTCGTGTCAGGGAAAGAACCTAATGAAAATGTAGAACCGACTGTTAAACAAAGTACAAAATACCCTATTATCGGTAAAGAGGTTACAAAGAAAGTCGATGAACCTCTTGGAAATTTAAATAAACCAGTAGAAATTGGTTTTGTAGCGCGTAAGGATGGAAGTACAAGTTTTCCTAACAACACGTCTTGGAGTTGGCCAAATGGACAACCAAGTACTGGTACAGCAGGAGTATTCCAGCGTCAAGTAAAAGCTACCTACAGCGACAATTCTTCAAATACTGCTACTGCTACATTAAAGGTTATTCCAAATCAACCTACTATTGATCAAAGCTCTGTAAATGAAAAAGCAGGGAAGACTGGGCAAGAGGTTACTGTAAATGTCGGAAACGGAGTGCCAGATGGTTCGACAGTGAATCTTTACGAAGGTAATACAGTTATCGGAACTGGAAAAACTACTGGAGGCACTGCGAAAGTTACAGTTAAAGGAACTCTACCAGAAAAGCCTATTACAGCTGAAACAGTTGTGAATAATGGTGGAACAGTAACTTCTGAACGTAGTACTCCTGTAAAACCAACCCCTGAACGAGATACCCAAAAACCTACATTAGAAATTTCACGAAAAAGCCAAACAGTAGTAGAAGGTGGAGAAGTAACCTTCACAATAACAGCAAAAGATGATAAAAGTGTTACTATCGATCCTGATGATTTCCTTAAAAAATATGGTGATAGACTTCTTTCTCGTCAAGCAACAAATAAAAATGTAAAAATTACTAAAACTGAAAAAGTAATTGAAATTACTATTACAACTAAGAAAGAAGACGTTGGTGGACCACATGAGATTACTTTCGGAGCTCATGATGATGCAGGTAATAAAGCTGACCCTGTAAAATTTACTTTCAATGTAACACCACGTGATAACCAAAAACCAATCGTTGAGGTTGGCGGAATTCGTTTAACAGAGAATGAACCACAATCTGCACAGTTTTATGTCTATCGTGGAGCTACATTTAATCCGACTGTTAAAGCATGGGATGATTCAGGTAACATTACGTCGATGAGTGTTGAGGGCTTACCAAAAGGATCTCAACCGCAATCTTACACAGCTCAAACTGGAAAAACTGAAAAAGCTCCATATGCAACTCCTTTATCTACAGGAACAGTAGCGGATACACAAACACTAGGAGATCACGTAGCTAAGTTCAAAATTTCTGATGGTGTAAATAATGCTACTTATCTGATGAAGTATAAAGTTGTCGATGTTGTCGTGGAAAACACACCTAAGACAGTCGAATTAAACAGCAAGTCAGGTGATCCAAATGAATACCTAAATACAGCTGGTAAGCAAGACAAGTCAGGTAAACCAGTTGTAGAATCGCAAGCAGATGTCCACTTCCCAGGAGGAATGAAATTCCGTTGGGACAATGCTAACGGATCAGATACGAATGTAACTTTATCTAAAGTAGGAAAGCAAACTCATAAAGCGATTGCGGTGTTCCCTAAAAATCCAAGTCAGCGTGGTAGTGTCCAAGTATTTGCACCAGAAAAAGCTGAGAGAGATGTTGTTTTCAATGTAGTGGATAATGAAAAACCAAAAGCAAGTCTAAATGGAAAAGAGTTATCAGAAACTGCTAATGAACCAATCTTTACAGTTTATCGTGGAGCTACATTTAACCCAGAGCTAAAAGTATCGGATAACTCTGGTGTGATTTCTAAAGTAGAAGTTAAGGGAGGACTTCCAAAAGGAGTGACTCCAGATCCAGGAGCAACTCCATCTACATTTACAGCTCAAACAGGTAAAGATGGAAGTTCAGAAGATAAGAAATATAAAACTCGCTTATCTTCAGGAACTGTATTGGATACTGAAACTTTAGGAGTACATGAATCAACTATTCATGTAGAAGGAAGTAATCCTTCAGATAGCCGTGATTTCAAATTCAAGTACCGCGTAGTTGATATTGAAACTAAAAATGTTGATAAAAACGGTATCGCAAAAGTACCAGTTGCTTCAACATTAAATAAAGATAATAGTTCTAAAAATATTGATGCGCATAACTATCTGAAAGTAGTCGATAGTGAAGATAAAGCAGATCGTGGTAACAATTATTTACCAAGTGGTATGACTTGGACCTGGAAAGACAGAAACGGCGTTAATAAAGATCGAGGAACAACACTTGACAATTCAGGTAAATATACTCGAACTGCAACAGCAATCTTCCCAGGTACTAAAGCTAATAATATGACAGATGCTACTAGCACGACTAGAGATGTATTTGCACCAGCAGAAATCAAGCGTAAAGTAATTCTAGCAGTAACACCAACAGCACCTATCGTAGAAGGTAAAGAGAATGGTAGTGTAACAATTACCCCACCAAAACAACCTGATAGTACTAATCAACAAGATATTGATAAAATTACTCTTACTTATACACCGACAGGTCAAACAAGTCCAGAAACTGTAACAGTTACGAAATCTGGAAGCAAATGGACTGTAAATGGTAAGTCTGATGATAAAGTATCAGTATCACCTGAAGGAGTTGTAACAATTTCTGATACTGAAGTTGAAGATAAAACAGAAGTAACTGCAAAAGTTTCTAAGAACATTGATGGTGTACTTACTCTTGAGAGTCCTGTAGCTAGAGGAACAGCAAATGGACCTTTAGAAGCTACAGTTACAAATCCAGCACCAGTTCCGGAAAAAGCACAAATTACACCAGTTACAGTTGTGACACCTAACAAACCAGGTTCAAGCATTACAGTAGATGGCCCAGTAAATGGTTTAACAGTAGATGATGAAGGTAAACTTAAAGGAAAACCAGAGGTAAATGATTGGAAACCAAAAGAAGAAGAACGCACAGTCGAAATTCCGGTTAAAGTTACAAAAGGTGGCGAGACAGTTACTGTGAAAGTTCCAGTTCCAATTTTACGCGATACAGATGGAGACGGAATCCCAGATAAAGAAGATTCAGATGATGATAATGATGGAATTCCAGATGAGGAAGAAATCAAAAATGGAACAGATCCTAAAACACCAACAACTCAAACTCCAGTTGAGATTGAAATTACTCCACAACCAAATGGAGATGCGATTGTAACGCCTAAGAAACCAGGAGGAGGAACATATCCACCAGGTACTAAGGTAGAAATCCCAGGTGAAGATGAAAACACAATTACTGTTGAAATCGGTAAAGACGGTTCAGGTAAAGTACCAAATGACAAACTTCCTAAGAAAGCTGTCCCAGGTACAGGAACAGTAACAGAACCGAACAAGAAACCATCACAACCAGTGAATGTAACAACACCAGCTCGTAAGACACCAA
>NZ_VFSI01000011.1:0-72214 GCF_006385825.1 Streptococcus sp. D2
TTACTCAGAGTTAAGTGACGATAGCCTAGGAGATACACCTGTACCCATGCCGAACACAGAAGTTAAGCCCTAGAACGCCGGAAGTAGTTGGGGGTTGCCCCCTGTGAGATATGGAAGTCGCTTAGCTTTAATCCGCCATAGCTCAGTTGGTAGTAGCGCATGACTGTTAATCATGATGTCGTAGGTTCGAGTCCTACTGGCGGAGTTGTTAAGAAAAGGAGGTATATACTTCCTTTTTATTTTAGCTCTTTATCAACTGTAGTGGGTTGAAGAAAAGCTAAGCTATAGAAAGGACAAATTTCGTCCTTTCTTTTTTAATATTCAGAGCAATAAAAATCCGTTTTTTAAAGTTATCAAAGTTCCGAAAACCAAAGGTATTTCGTTTGATAAGTTTGATGAGATTATTGGTCGCTTCCAATTTGGCGTTAGAATTCAGAGCAATAAAAATCCGTTTTTTAAAGTTATCAAAGTTCCGAAAACCAAAGGTATTTCGTTTGATAAGTTTGATGAGATTATTGGTCGCTTCCAATTTGGCGTTAGAATATGGTAACTGAAGGACGTTGACGATTTTGTCTTTTTCCTTGAGAAAAGTTTTAAAGACAGTCTGAAAAATAGGATGAACTTTCTTTAGATTGTCTTCAATGAGTTCGAAAAATTTCTCCGGTTCCTTATTCTGAAAGTGGAAAAGCAAGAGCTGATAGAGATGATAGTGGAGTTTCAAGTCTTCGGAATAGCTCAAAAGCTTGTCTAGGATTTCTTTATTGGTTAAGTGCATACAAAAAGTAGGGCGATAAAATCTCTTATCACTGAGTTTACGACTATCCTGTTGAATGAGCTTCCAGTAGCGCTTGATAAGCTTGTATTCATGAGATTTTCGCTCAAACTGATTCATGATTTGGACACGCATACGACTCATGGCACGACTTAGATGTTGAACAATGTGAAAGCGATCAAGTACAATTTTAGCACACGGAAAAAGCTGTTTAGCCAAGTCATAGTAGGGACTAAACATATCCATAGTAATGATTTTCACCTGACAGCGAACGGCTCTATCGTAGCGAAGAAAGTGATTCCGGATGATGGCTTGTGTTCTGCCCTCAAGAACAGTGATGATATTGAGCTTTTCAAAATCTTGCGCAATGAAACTCATCTTTCCCTTAGTGAAGGAATATTCGTCCCAGGACATAATCTCAGGAAGACGAGAAAAATCATGCTTAAAGTGAAGGTCATTAAGTTTGCGAATAACGGTTGAAGTTGAGATGGCAAGCTGATGAGCAATGTCGGTCATAGAAGTTTTTTCAATCAACTTTTGAGCAATCTTTTTATTGATGATACGAGGGATTTGGTGATTCTTCTTGACGAGGGAAGTCTCAGCGACCACTATTTTCGAGAATTGATAGCACTTAAAACGACGCTTTTTAAGGAGAATTCTAGTAAGCATACCAGTCGTTTCTAGGTAAGGAATCTTAGACGGTTTTTGAAAGTCATATTTCTTCATTTGGCTTCCGCAATCAGGACAAGACGGGACATCGTAGTCCAGTTTAGCGATGATTTCTTTGTGGGTATCCCTATTGATGATATCTATAATTTGGATATTTGGATCTTTGATATCGAGTAGTTTTGTGATAAAATGTAATTGTTCCATATGATTCTTTCTAGTGAGTTGTTTAGTCGCTTTTCATTATAGATCTTATGGGACTTTTTTCTATAACAAAATAGGCTCCATAATATCTATAGGGGATTTACCCACTACAAATATTATAGAGCCAAAAAATTGAACAACTCCTAAGAGATTCATCGTACGCTAAATATCACAAACGTCTACAGATTATTTATTTTCGCTCAAAGGAAAAGAGTTATAAAGGAAAACATGGATCTGCTAGATTGCAATAAAACAACTATTCGGAGGAATTTGAAAAATATAAGGAGTTTGCTTTGGATGCTCTTCTTCAAGAGACCCGTGGCGGTCGCCATCGCGAATATATGACTTATGAAGAAGAGAAAGCATTTCTAAAACGTCATATAGAAGCTGCTCAGGCTGGGGAATTTGTAACTGTCAATCAGTTATTTGAAGATTATCAAAAAGAGATTGGTCGCACTTCCACACGTGATGGTTTCTATTATCTCCTGAAACGCCATGGTTGGCGAACAGTCACCCCTCGATCTGAACATCCCAAGAAGGCAGACGTTCAAACAATTGAGACGTCTAAAAATAAAATCTACATTCGAGACCTTAAGTAAGCGTTTTAAAGAGGAGAAATACTATAACAAAGTACGCTTGATGTACCAAGATGAAGCTGGTTTTGGAAGAATCAGTAAGATGAGTTTTTGTTGGGCTCCTCAAGGAATCCGACCTAGCATTCCTAGTCATTATATGCTAGAATATCTCTATTGTTATGGGGCAGTAGATGCTCAGACAGGAGATTCCTTCTTCCTCATTGTTGGAGGATGCAATACTGAGTGGACGAATGAATTTCTACGACAAGTCTCACAAGCTTATCCAGATGACTATATGTTACTTGTAATGGATAATGCTATATGGCATAAATCAAGTATCTTAGAGATTCCAAATAATGTTGAGTTAGCTTTTATTCCACCTTATACACCAGAAATGAACCCTATTGAACAAGTCTGGAAAGGAATTCGAAAACGAGGTTTTAAAAACAAGGCTTTCCAAACATTGGAAGCCGTCATTGATAAGCTTCAAGAAGTTATTCAAGGACTGGAAAAAAGTGTTTTAAAGTCCACTGTCAGCAGACAATGGACAAGGTTGCTTTTTGAAAATATTTGAGTGTAAAGCAGTTAATAAGGTCTTTATAATAGTCTAATTTAGGTAGTAAATTTCTTCCTATCCTGTCAACTTTTCTTATTTGTTATCTTGTTGAGGCTGGTATTTTAACAATTCAGGAATTGATACTTAATGTTTTAAATTTTTTGTTAGAATAAAGGTTATAAAAAGAAAAGGAGTATATATTTATGCTACAAAAAATTTATGAGCAGATGGCGGATTTTTATAGAAATATTGAAGAAGAGTATGGTACTGTATTTGGTGATAATTTTGATTGGGAACATTTTCATTTTAAATTTTTAATTTATTATTTAGTGAGATATGGTATTGGGTGTCGTAGGGATTTTATTGTTTACCATTATCGTGTTGCTTATCGTTTGTATCTTGAAAAGATGATAATGAAACAAGGTTTTATTTCTTGTTGAGATAGTCTGAGTGAATTTCCGAACAAATTTATTATTTTATAGAAAGATAATGATAAATAGCTGGTTATTTTTCTAAAACATTTTTTAATAGTTGGAAATAGCAAATCTTTCTATTGTTTCTTCTTGATAAAAAGGCGTTTTTTTCTTATAATAAATTGTAAGATATAATTGCAGGTGAGAGTCCTGCCATGTATGTGAGAAAGGAAGAGCCTGAGGGCTCAGACAAGATTATGACTTCAGTTGTTGTTGTAGGTACCCAGTGGGGTGATGAAGGTAAAGGGAAGATTACAGACTTCCTTTCAGCGAATGCAGAAGTGATTGCACGTTACCAAGGTGGTGATAATGCAGGGCACACGATTGTGATTGATGGTAAAAAATTTAAGTTGCACTTGATTCCATCTGGGATTTTCTTCCCTGAAAAAATCTCTGTTATTGGGAATGGTATGGTTGTAAATCCTAAATCTCTTGTAAAAGAGTTGAGCTATCTTCATGAGGAGGGTGTGACAACTGATAACTTGCGTATTTCTGATCGCGCGCATGTTATTTTGCCTTATCATATCGAGTTGGATCGCTTGCAAGAAGAAGCTAAGGGCGACAATAAGATTGGTACTACAATTAAGGGAATTGGTCCAGCTTATATGGACAAGGCTGCTCGTGTTGGGATTCGTATCGCAGATCTTTTGGATAAAGATATTTTCCGTGAGCGTTTAGAACGTAACCTTGCTGAAAAGAATCGTCTTTTTGAAAAATTGTATGACAGTAAAGCGATTGCTTTTGATGATATTTTTGAAGAATATTATGAATATGGTCAACAAATCAAGAAGTATGTGACAGACACATCTGTTATCTTGAATGATGCGCTTGATAATGGCAAACGTGTGCTTTTTGAAGGTGCACAAGGTGTTATGCTAGATATCGACCAAGGTACATATCCATTTGTTACGTCATCAAACCCTGTGGCTGGTGGTGTGACCATTGGTTCTGGTGTTGGTCCAAGTAAGATTGACAAGGTTGTAGGTGTATGTAAAGCCTATACGAGTCGTGTAGGAGACGGTCCTTTCCCAACTGAGTTGTTTGATGAAGTTGGAGAGCGTATCCGTGAAATTGGTCATGAATATGGGACAACAACTGGTCGTCCACGTCGTGTAGGTTGGTTTGACTCAGTTGTAATGCGTCATAGCCGTCGTGTTTCTGGTATCACTAACCTTTCATTGAACTCTATCGATGTTTTGAGTGGTTTAGATACAGTAAAAATCTGTGTGGCCTATGATCTTGATGGTCAACGTATTGACTACTATCCAGCTAGTCTTGAGCAATTGAAGCGTTGCAAGCCTATCTATGAAGAGTTGCCAGGTTGGTCAGAAGATATCACCGGAATTCGTAATTTGGAAGATCTTCCTGAGAATGCGCGTAACTACGTTCGTCGTGTGAGCGAATTGGTTGGCGTTCGTATCTCTACTTTCTCAGTAGGTCCTGGTCGTGAACAAACAAATATTTTAGAAAGTGTTTGGTCGTAAGAGATTTTTAAGATTTGTTTAAGATAGGTCGGGTATACTATAGACAGTTACAAGAAGACCTCCTAACTTGTTGTAACAAATATCCTAAACTTTTCTTTTTCATAATAATCTCCCTATAAAGTCACCGCATTCGGTGGCTTTTTTTGTCTTGGGATTCATGATATAATAATAAAATCGACAAGTAGGAAAAGGGAAATTGATGAATTATACAGTTGAAGAAAAAGAAGTCTTTATGAGGGAAGCTTTGAGAGAGGCTGAGATTGCTTTGGAACACGATGAAATTCCAATTGGTTGTGTGATTGTCAAGGACGGAGAAATCATTGGTCGTGGGCATAATGCGCGTGAGGAGTTGCAGCGAGCGGTTATGCATGCGGAGATTATGGCCATAGAAGATGCGAACCTTAGTGAGGAGAGCTGGCGCTTGCTGGATTGCACGCTTTTTGTGACCATTGAGCCTTGTGTCATGTGTAGTGGGGCGATTGGACTTGCCCGTATTCCAAACGTGGTCTATGGGGCTAAAAACCAGAAATTTGGCTCTGCTGGGAGTTTGTACGATATCTTGACAGATGAGCGTCTCAATCATCGTGTGGAGGTTGAAACGGGAATTTTGGAAGATGAATGTGCAGCTATTATGCAGGACTTTTTTAGAAATAGACGGAAAAAATAATTTTGCTTTTAAAATGAATGGGAATGTGATATAATAAATAGTAGAGCAACAGTTCTGCGTGAAGCGGGTCAGGGGAGGAATCCAGCAGCCCTAAGCGATTTGAATTGTGTGCTCTTTTTTTCGTGCTTTTTCCGAATAAATAAGATAGAATAATCTAGAATAAATGATAATAGAAAAGAGAAGATGATGAAAATTCGTGGTTTTGAATTGGTTTCTAGTTTTACAGATGAAAATTTATTGCCAAAGCGTGAGACAGCGCATGCGGCTGGTTACGACTTAAAGGTTGCTGTGCGTACGGTTATTGCGCCAGGAGAGATTGTCTTGGTTCCGACAGGGGTTAAGGCTTATATGCAACCGACTGAGGTTCTCTACCTATATGATCGTTCTTCAAATCCTCGTAAGAAGGGCTTGGTTTTAATTAATTCAGTTGGCGTTATTGATGGGGACTATTATGGAAATCCTGGGAATGAAGGGCATATTTTTGCGCAGATGAAGAATATCACAGACCAAGAAGTGATTCTCGAAGTTGGAGAACGTGTTGTCCAGGCTGTCTTTGCTCCTTTCTTAATTGCAGATGGAGATGTGGCTGATGGCATTCGAACTGGTGGATTTGGATCGACAGGGCACTAGAATGAAGATTATCTTTGTACGTCATGGGGAGCCAGATTATTATGAGTTAGAGAAGCGTTCTTATACGGGATTTGGGATAGATTTGGCGCCCTTGTCTGAGAAGGGACGGCAGCAAGCTCAGGAACTGAGCAAGAATCCTTTACTCCCTTTAGCTGAAATAATCATATCTTCTGCAGTCACAAGAGCTTTAGAAACGGCTTCTTATGTGGTTTGTGCTACGGGTCTTCCTTTGAGAGTGGAGCCATTATTGCATGAATGGCAGGTCTATGAAAGTGGAACAGATAATTTTGAAAAAGCTCGTACTATGTTTCTAGAAAATAATGGGGAGTTACTTCCTAATAGTCCTATTCAATATGAGACAGCTACGGAAATGAAGTCTCGTTTTCTAGAATGTATGTCTAAGTATCGAGAACACCAGACTGTGGTAGTTGTTGCTCATCGAATGCTCATGCGCCAGTTTGTACCAAATGAGAAGATTGATTTTTGCCAAGTGATTGAGTATGAGTTAGAGATATAGAAAGAGGTTTATCATCGCAAAGAAAAAAGCGACATTTGTATGTCAAAATTGTGGGTATAATTCCCCTAAATATCTGGGACGTTGTCCTAACTGTGGGTCTTGGTCTTCTTTTGTAGAAGAGGTTGAGGTTGCCGAGGTCAAGAATGCGCGTGTGTCCTTGACAGGTGAGAAGACCAAGCCCATGAAACTGGCTGAGGTGACTTCCATCAATGTCAATCGAACCAAGACGGAGATGGAGGAATTCAACCGTGTACTTGGAGGTGGAGTGGTACCAGGGAGTCTCGTCCTCATCGGTGGGGATCCTGGGATTGGAAAATCAACCCTTCTCCTACAAGTCTCAACCCAGCTGTCTCAAGTGGGGACGGTTCTCTACGTCAGTGGGGAGGAGTCTGCCCAGCAGATTAAGTTACGAGCAGAGCGCTTGGGAGATATTGATAGCGAGTTTTATCTCTATGCCGAGACCAATATGCAGAGTGTTCGAGCTGAGGTGGAGCGCATCCAACCAGACTTCCTCATTATTGACTCTATCCAGACCATTATGTCTCCTGAGATTTCAGGGGTGCAGGGGTCTGTTTCTCAAGTGCGTGAGGTGACGGCTGAACTTATGCAGCTGGCCAAAACCAATAATATTGCCATCTTTATCGTAGGTCATGTGACCAAGGAGGGGACTCTGGCTGGTCCACGTATGTTGGAGCATATGGTAGATACGGTACTTTACTTTGAAGGGGAACGCCACCATACCTTCCGTATTTTAAGAGCGGTCAAAAACCGTTTTGGTTCTACCAATGAAATTGGGATTTTTGAGATGCAGTCGGGTGGTCTGGTTGAGGTACTCAATCCGAGCCAAGTTTTCCTAGAAGAGCGTTTGGATGGAGCGACTGGTTCGTCAATAGTTGTGACCATGGAAGGGACGCGTCCAATTTTAGCAGAGGTTCAGGCTTTGGTGACACCTACCATGTTTGGAAATGCCAAGCGTACTACGACAGGACTTGACTTCAATCGTGCTAGCTTGATTATGGCTGTTTTGGAGAAACGGGCAGGATTGCTTCTCCAAAATCAGGATGCTTATCTCAAATCTGCTGGTGGTGTAAAATTGGATGAACCTGCGATTGACTTAGCTGTTGCAATTGCCATTGCTTCGAGCTACAAGGACAAGCCAACTAATCCTCAGGAATGTTTTGTTGGAGAACTGGGCTTGACGGGAGAGATTCGGCGCGTGAATCGTATTGAACAACGTATTAATGAAGCTGCTAAGCTGGGATTTACCAAGATTTATGTACCTAAGAATTCCTTGACAGGAATCACTCCGCCTAAGGAAATTCAGGTCATTGGGGTGACAACGATTCAGGAAGTTTTGAAAAAGGTCTTTGCATAATTCGTGACAAATCCTCTTAAAAATGATAAGATAGGAGAAATATTTGACTATCAAATTTTCGAGGAGGGAATCATGTCGTATTTTGAACAGTTTATGCAAGCCAATCAGGCTTATGTTGCCCTACATGGGCAGTTAAATCTGCCACTTAAACCCAAAACAAGAGTTGCCATTGTGACCTGTATGGACTCACGTTTGCACGTTGCGCAAGCTCTAGGTTTGGCACTTGGGGATGCTCATATCTTGCGGAATGCAGGTGGTCGAGTGACTGAGGACATGATTCGTTCGCTAGTTATTTCCCAGCAACAGATGGGGACAAGAGAGATTGTGGTGCTGCACCATACAGACTGTGGTGCTCAGACCTTTGAAAATGGTCCTTTTCAGGAGTATTTGAAAGAGGAACTGGGTGTCGACGTGTCAGACCAGGACTTCTTGCCCTTCCAAGATATAGAGGAGAGTGTGCGAGAGGATATGCAAGCCCTTATCGAATCTCCCTTAATACCAGACGATGTCATTATCTCTGGTGCCATTTATGATGTGGATACAGGAAGTATGACAGTTGTAGAATTATAAATACTTCATTTAGAAAGAAAGTGTATGAAGAAAAACAGTATTTTATTTATTTTTATCTTATTGCTATGTATTGGTTTACAGTATGAAACCATCTACTATACGGATGGTTCGATGTCAGCTGCGGAATATGGACTAATGGGAGTTTCTATCTTTCTAGCTCTCTTTTACATGATTCCGGCTCTTTATTTCCTTTTCTGTATTGGGAAAAAATGGGAATTGCCAAAGAATGCCTTGATTTTGTCTTTATTGGGTGGGATGTTCCTTTCAGGCTGGCTGTCTAGCTTTGCGAATACCTATATCCATGATTTGCTGGGTATTCTTTTCCCAGATAGTGCATTTTTAAATGCTTTTGAAAGTGCGATTGTGGCTCCTTTGGTAGAAGAACCCTTGAAATTGTTGCCACTTGTCTTTGTTTTAGCTTTGATTCCTGTCCGAAAATTAAAATCTTTGTTTTTACTAGGGATTGCTTCTGGTTTGGGATTCCAAATGATTGAGGATATTGGTTATATCCGTACAGATTTGCCAGAGGGATTTGACTTTACTATTTCGAGAATTTTAGAGCGTATCATCTCAGGAATTGCCTCTCACTGGACTTTTTCAGGTCTGGCTGTAGTAGGTGTTTACTTACTTTACAGAGCTTATAAAGGACAGAAGGTTGGCAAGAAAGATGGGCTTATTTTCCTAGGTTTAGCCTTGGGAACTCACTTCTTGTTTAATTCTCCTTTTGTAGAGTTGGAGACAGAGTTGCCTTTAGCGATTCCAGTGGTTACAGCTATTGCTCTCTATGGTTTTTATCAGGCTTATCGCTTTGTTGAGAAGAACGATGGGTTGATGAACTAGAATATTTTTAAAAAGAATGATGCAAGGGCACAAATATGCTGCCCTTCTTTTATTTTTGATTGAAAAATAGTGTAAAAAGCGCTACAATGGTAGATGGAAAAATCTTGTGAAAAGCACAAGCGATACATATATACCGGAGGAAATCATGTCTTTTTCTGATTTAAAGCTGTTTGCCCTTTCTTCTAATAAAGAATTGGCAGAACGTGTGGCGCAGGAGATTGGGATAGAGTTGGGGAAATCAAGTGTTCGCCAATTTTCAGATGGAGAGATTCAGGTCAACATCGAAGAATCAATCCGTGGGAAACACGTCTTTATCCTACAATCAACTAGCTCGCCTGTAAATGACAATCTGCTTGAAATTTTGATTATGGTAGATGCTTTGAAGCGTGCGAGTGCAGAATCTGTCAATGTTGTCATGCCTTACTATGGGTATGCACGTCAGGATAGAAAGGCGAGAGCGCGTGAGCCAATCACTTCAAAACTTGTTGCAAATATGCTTGAAGTAGCTGGAGTGGATCGTTTATTGACAATCGACTTGCATGCTGCGCAGATTCAAGGATTCTTTGATATTCCTGTGGATCATTTGATGGGAGCTCCTCTGATTGCGGATTATTTTGAGCGTCGTGGCATGGTTGGTTCTGACTATGTGGTTGTCAGTCCAGACCATGGAGGGGTGACTCGTGCCCGTAAGTTGGCAGAATTTTTGAAAACATCTATCGCTATCATCGACAAACGTCGTAGCGTTGATAAGATGAATACCAGTGAAGTCATGAACATCATCGGTAAGGTCGAAGGCAAGACTTGTATCTTGATTGATGATATGATTGATACTGCTGGAACGATTTGTCATGCGGCAGATGCCCTTGCGGAAGCTGGTGCCGTTGAAGTCTATGCAAGCTGTACGCACCCAGTTCTTTCTGGTCCTGCTATGGACAATATCCAAAAATCAGCTATTAAGAAATTGGTTGTTTTGGATACCATCTATCTGCCAGAAGAGCGTTTGATTGATAAGATTGAGCAGATTTCAATCGCTCATCTCCTAGGGGATGCTATCGTACGTATCCATGAAAAACGCCCACTTTCTCCACTTTTTGGTATTGAGAAAAAGATTTAATAACCAAGCCTGAGATAATTCTCAGGTTTTTTTCGTCTCTTTTCCGAATAAATAGATAGAGTCAGTGAATCTAGTAAAACTAGATTTAATACTCTTCGAAAATCAAATTCAAACTACGTCAACGTCGCCTTGCCGTACTCAAGTACAGCCTGCGGCTAGTTTCCTAGTTTGCTCTTTGATTTTCATTGAGTATAAAACTGTGATATAATAAAAGGAGGAGAAGGATGATTCTAAGACATCCGGGCATCAGCCCGACTAATGACTTAGTTGCTAAGAAAATCTTTAGCAATCCGGAAATCACTTGTCAATTTATTCGCGATATGTTGGATTTACCAGCAAAAAATGTGACCATTTTGGAGGGAAGTAATATTCATGTCTTGCCTTCTCTGCCCTATTCAGCACAAGATTTCTATACAAGTATTGATGTCTTGGCGGAGTTGGACAATGGAACTCAGGTAATTATTGAGATTCAGGTGCATCATCAGAATTTTTTCATCAATCGCCTGTGGGCTTATTTGTGTAGTCAGGTCAATCAAAATCTAGAAAAAATTCGCCAGCAAGAAGGCAATACTCATCAAAGTTACAAGCATATCGCACCAGTATATGCTATCGCAATTGTGGACAGTAATTACTTCTCAGATGACTTGGCTTTCCACAGCTTTAGTATGCGTGAGGACACGACAGGTGAGGTCTTAACCATCACCAATAATGGTCAAGAAAACCATCTGGTTAAGATGGCATTCTTGGAATTAAAAAAATACAGAGAAACCAGCAAGGATAGCGTTCGCAAGCCATGGTTGGAGTTTTTCGGGAACAAACCCTTTACCCAAGAACCCGAGCGAGCCATCAGCCAAGCAGATCAACTGCTGGACTACAAGAGCTGGTCCGAGGAGGACAGGAAGATGTTTAGTCAACTACGTATGCGCGAAGAACAGGCATTATTAGCTCATGACTATGCCTTGGAACAAGCTGAGGAAAAGGGCTTAGAGCGTGGACTTGAGCGTGGTCGTGCAGAAGGAGTTGAACAAGGCCGAGCTGAGGGTATTGAGCAAGGTATTGAACAGGGACTAGAACGTGGGAAACTTTTTGCCTTTCTAGATATGGTTCGCCAAGGTCTTCTGACTTCGGAGGTTGCGAGCCAGCAGCTGGGTATGACGGTCTCTGAGTTTGAAGCACTCTTGTAAGACCATCACAAACAATGGGCAAGAAAACCATTTTGTTAAGATGGCATTCTTGGAATTAAAAAAATACAGAGAAACCAGCAAAGACGAGGTTCGCAAGCCCTGGTTGGAATTTTTCGGGAACAAACCCTTTACCCAAGAACCCGAGCGAGCCATCAGTCAGGCAGATCAACTGCTGGACTACAAAAGCTGGTCCGAGGAGGACAGAAAAATGTTTAGTCAACTACGTATGCGCGAAGAACAAGCGTTATTGGCTCAGGATTATGCCTTGGAGACTGCTAGGGCGGAAGGTCTTGAACAAGGTTTAGAGCGTGGTCTTGAACAGGGACTGGAGCGTGGGAAAGCTGAAGGAAGTTTCGCTATGTTAGCAAATCTAGTCCGTCAACAGCTACTGACATCTGAAGTTGCTAGCCAGCAATTGGGCATGACTGTCGCTGAGTTTGAGGCGCTGTTAGAAAGGCATAAGTAAGAAATCTGTGGACAAACGTTATGTAATATGAAAATAACTAAAAAGGGTAGCTAAATTGCTTGATGTAAAAGAGATTGGCTATCTTTTTTGTTAGGAAAATTTGAACTTTCACCTGTCTTTTCCGAATAAATAGATAGAGCCAGATAATCTAGGAAACCTAGATTTAAAAATGTGCTATAATGAAAGGAGAAAGAATATGACTGTACGTCATCCGGGCATCAGCCCGACCAATGACTTAGTTGCTAAGAAAATCTTTAGCAATCCAGAAATCACTTGTCAATTTATCCGCGATATGTTGGACTTACCAGCCAAAAATGTGACTATTTTGGAGGGAAGCAATATTCATGTCTTGCCTTCCATGCCATACTCGGCGCAGGATTTTTACACTAGTATAGATGTCTTAGCTGAACTAGATAATGGAACCCAAGTAATCATTGAGATTCAAGTTCATCATCAGAATTTTTTCATCAATCGTCTGTGGGCTTACCTGTGCAGTCAGGTCAATCAAAACCTCGAAAAAATTCGCCAGCAAGAAGGAAATACTCATCAGAGTTACAAACACATCGCACCAGTATACGCTATCGCCATTGTGGATAGTAACTACTTCTCAGATGATTTGGCTTTTCATAGCTTTAGCATGCGAGAGGATACGACGGGTGAGGTTTTAACGATTACAAACAATGGACAAGAAAACCATCTGGTCAAGATGGCGTTCTTGGAATTAAAAAAATACAGAGAAACCAGCAAAGACAAGGTTCGCAAACCGTGGTTGGAGTTTTTCGGGAATAAACCCTTTACCCAACAACCCGAGCGAGCCATCAGCCAGGCAGACCAACTGCTAGACTACAAGAGCTGGTCCGAGGAGGACAGGAAGATGTTTAGTCAACTACGTATGCGCGAAGAACAAGCCTTGTTAGCACAGGACTATGCCTTGGAAACAGCTAGGGCCGAAGGTATTGAACAAGGTATTGAAAAAGGATTAGAGCGTGGAAAAGTTGAAGGACAAATCTTTACCTTTCTAGATTTAGTACGCCAACATGTTTTAACTTCCGAATTTGCGAGTGAACAATTGGGCATGACTGTCGCTGAGTTTGAGTCACTATTGAAAGAGCATCACAAATAATAACTAAAAAAATACAGAGAAACCAGCAAAGATGAGGTTCGCAAGCCGTGGTTGGAGTTTTTCGGGAATAAACCCTTTACTCAGCAACTCGAGCGAGCCATCAGCTAGGCAGACCAACTGCTGGACTACAAGAGCTGGTCCGAGGAGGATAGGAAGATGTTTAGTGAACAACGCAGGCGTGAGGAACAAGCATTATTGACTCATGACTATGCCTTGGAAACAGCTAGGGCGGAAGGTATTGAACAGGGACTGGAGCGTGGACTTGAACGTGGGAAAGTTGAAGGAAGAGTTTTTGCTTTTCTAGATATGGTCCGTCAAGATCTTCTGACATCTGAAGTTGCTAGCCAGCAATTGTGGATGACTCTCGCTGAGTTTGAAGCTTTATTATGAGTTCAATCTTTATTCAATCTTTATATAGTAGAAAGTTTATGAAATGGCAAGTTTTAGCTGAATACTTGCCGTTTTTACTTGACTTTTATGAGGGTTTATAAGATAATACCAAGGAAGTGAGTTCTATCCAACTGTCTATGTGGATTAGATATGAATGATTTTACTCAAGGATGATTAGTTTGTGAGATTTTCACTCAAAAATACAATATTTGACGGGTATTTTTCTCACAAAGATGTTTTTTCACCTTTTTTTGAAAAAATAGGTAAAAACTTTAAAAACTAGAAGAAAACCCTTGACAAATCCTGCAAATATTTATATACTGTATGGTAGTAAGATAGTCTTACGAAAAATATATAATGAAAAACAAAGGAGATAAAACGATGAAAAAAGTTTTATTGACAAGCGCAGTCGCTCTTGCAGCATTTGGTGCTGTTCAAGCTGTTTCAGCTAATGATCTTAGCACTTCTGCTGGTGCTACTAATGGTGGTACAGTATATGGTAAAGTAGATCCTAGAACTGGTAAAATTGTAGGTAACGCATATAGTGCAAATGAACACCCTTCATTCCACCATGCAGTGCCAGATGCTGACCAATACAAACCAGCTGAACCAGCTACAAATCCATATGATGTTGTTAAGGATAAAGATGGAAAAGTTATTAAAGCAGTAAAATTTGGTAACGGTTCACATGTACGTTTCCATGTTCGTGATATCAAAGGTAATGCAGTAGCAGGTGTTAAAGTTGATGTTATGATTTGGGCAAACAAAGCTGACTACTTGAACTACGCTAAAGCAAACGTTGTTTCTGCTGAGTCTGATGCGGCAGGTGATGTTGAACTTGCAGTAGCAAATGGCGGATTGGTTCAATACCGTGTTGCTTATGTACCAAAAGGGTATGTTGTAAAAGGTATTGAGTCAAATAGTGGACTTTACACAGTAAATAAAACTTCAAACGGTGCGGAAATCGGTAGCGTCGCAGAAGGAACATTTGTGTATAGTGGTTCTGCTGATTTAGACCAAGATGGAAAAGCTGATATGTTCACAAACGCAAACGTTGATTTGGTTCTTGAAAAAACTGACTCATACAACGTTATGAAAGACCAATGGGTACAAGAAGAAGCTGGATGGAAATACTACGCTTCTAACAAAGCTGTTACAGGTTGGAAACAAGTTGACGGTAAATGGTACTTCTTTAACGCTGAAGGCGTAATGCAAAAATGGTGGGTTAAAGATGGAAACACTTGGTACTACCTAAACGGATCAGGCGCTATGCAAACTGGTTGGTTGCAAGACGGTGGTAAATGGTACTACCTTGAAAACTCAGGTGCTATGAAAGCTAGCCAATGGTTTGAAGTTTCTGGTAAATGGTACTATGTTGACGGTTCAGGTGCCCTTGCAGTTAACACTACTGTAGGTGGATACACTGTTAACGGAAACGGTGAATGGGTTAAATAATCTAATTCAATAAAAAGTAGGAGAAATCTCCTACTTTTTATTTTTACCATAAAAATCCAGTTTTTCTTAGAATTTTTTTAAAAAATAAGATACAATAAAAATAGGCATAATACCTAAATTTAAAAAAATGGAGAATGTTCACATGAAAAATAAAAAAGCTTTAGCACTAGCTCTAGCTAGTGTAACAATGACGGGTGCTGCTGCTTTAACTACTTACTCAGCAATTACTGCTCCTTCTGTACATGCAGAAGAACTTGTTCGTAAAACAGAATGGATAACTGTTGCTAATGATAGTGCCCGTACTCGTACAACTGTCTATTTTGAAGCAGGAGATCAAAAAATTGACAAGCATAAGTACATAGATAAATATGAATATCAAAGTACTTATGTAGAAGGTGGAGTACGTTACTATGTATTTGTATTAAAGGGAACAAAGCTTGCTGAATTGGAAAATGATCCTAATACAGCGTCAGCGGATTTGAATAAACAAGGTTATAAATCTACTGATAAAGGAAATAGCTGGCGTGAAGTATCGGGTAATCGCTATTTCTACTCAAAAGGAAATCCAGTCAAAGGTTGGGCAATCATTGATAACAAAACATACTACTTCAATAGCGAAGGAGTTATGGCTCGTGGTATCATTGAAAATGAGTCTGAACGCTACTATCTAGATAATCAAGGTGTGAAGAGAACTGGTTTTATCAAAGTAGGTGAAAAGACTTATTACTTTGATGGAAATGGTGTCCGTAAGACAGAAGTTGTAACAGATAATGATAAAACTTACTTTGTAAAAGATGGTGTTGTTACAAACGGAGTTCATAAAGTTGGTACAAAATGGTACTTCTTTACTGCAGATGGTAAAGCGCAATCTGGTATTGTAAAAGATAGTGATGGTAAATGGTATTACATCACTGCAGAAGGTGAGCGTAAGACAGGTCTCATCAAAGGCGCTGGCGACAAGTATTACTATGTCACTGAAGAAGGTGAACGTAAGTTCGGTGAAATCACTGTTGATGGAAAAACATACTTCTTGACAGATGATTCTAATACAAAAGCTGGTTGGAACAAAGTTGATAATCACTGGATTTATGTAAACAAAGAAGGTAAACGTCAAGTTGGATGGCTTAAAGATGGCGGTAAATGGTACTACTTTAATGCTGAAGGTGTGATGCAAAAATGGTGGATCAAAGATGGTAATAAATGGTATTATCTAAATGGTTCAGGTGAAATGCAAACCGGCTGGTTACAAGATGGCGGTACTTGGTATTACCTAAATAGCTCAGGTGCTATGGAAACTGGCTGGGCTAAAGTGGGTGGTACTTGGTACTACCTTAAAGGCTCAGGTGCTATGGTGACAGGTTGGTTCCAAACAGGTGGTAAATGGTACTATGCCTATAGTTCAGGTGCCCTTGCAGTAAGTACTACAATTGATGGCTATTATCTAAATGCCAACGGTGAATGGGTATAAAATGATAAAGAGAGTGGTTTAAACTACTCTCTTTCTTTTGGTTTAAAATATTTTTACACTTTTTATGTTTTTTATTGCACTAATTATAGAAAAGGGATATAATGAAATAAATTCAATAGGTTAACAAGGGAGATTTTTCTTATGAAGAAAACACTTACAGGTATCTTGCTAGCTACATCAGTATTAACTGTAGCTACGATCCAACAAGTACAAGCTACCGACTCAGGAGCAACAACGACTTCTACTACTTCATCATTTAAGGAAATTCATTTTGTGACATTCCAAAATGGTAGACCAGTTGATATCAAAGCAGCGGTTACAGGAACAGCAACATCTGATACAAGTCATCCAGCTATTGATAACTATATGTACACTACTAGCAGGGTAGAAGATGGTATTCTTTACCATATGTATGCTCCAACTAATACTACAGGTAATACAGGCAATACCTCACAAACAAATCCATATCAAAGAGATAATAACCAAACGAATGGTAGTAATGCTAATCAAAACAATGGTAGTGCTACTACTAACAATAGCATAAGTAGTGGTCAGTTCAAAACCGAAGGTGGTAAAATCTATTATATCAAGGACGGTAAAAAAGTTACTGGTTGGCAAAAAATCGATAATAAGACTTACTACTTTGAAGCTGATGGGGCTATGAAGAAAGGTCTATTGACTGCAGGTGATAAGCAATATTATCTAGATGAAAAAGATGGTGTTAAAAAGTTAGGTTTTGTAAAAGTTGCTGATAAGGTTTACTATTTTGTTGAAAATGGTGAAAAGAAAACTGGATTTATCAAAATTGATGATAAAACTTACTATCTAAAAGACGGTGTTCGTTTAACAGGGGATATTACAGTAGATGGGAAACATTACCTCTTAGATGAGGAAGGTGTCCTTAAACCAGGTATTGTTTTAATTGATGGTAAAAAATTCTTCATTGATGATGAGGGAAATCGTCATGTTGGATGGAAGAAAATTGGGCTTGATTGGTATTATTTCTCTAAAGAAGATGGGATGAAGACAGGTTGGGTCAAAGATGGGTCATGGTATTACTTGGATGAAACTGGTGTGATGAAAAATGGTTGGAAGCAAGTTGATGGTACATGGTATTATCTGAACGGTTCAGGTGCCATGCAGACAGGTTGGCAAAAAGTTGATGGTACATGGTATTATCTTGACGGTTCGGGTGCTATGCAGACAGGCTGGAAATTTGTAGATGGTAAGTGGTATTACCTCAACAGTTCAGGTGCTATGCAAACAGGCTGGGTCAACCAAGGTGATACATGGTATTATCTTGCTAACTCAGGCGCTATGAAGACAGGTTGGTACCAAGTTAGCGGTAAATGGTATTACTCATATCCATCAGGTGCTTTGGCTGTGAATACAACCATCGATAGTTACACAGTAAACGCTAATGGTGAGTGGGTGTAGTTTGAATTAGTTTATATCACTAGGAGATTTTTAGCTTAGTTTTTTATAGCAGATACTAAGATAATACTGCAGTTAAATAATTAGTATCTCTAGGTGCTCTTCAATTTGTCAAATGTAAAATCTAATTAGTTAAAAGATATGAAAGAGAAGGATTTTTTGGTTTCTCTTTTGAGGTTGGGATGAATCTGAATTGTCTCGGGTAAATGAAAGAAGTGAACAGGATAATATTTCAGTCCTGTTCACTTTTATGTTATTAGTGATTGTATTGTTTTACAAGAGCTTCTCAAATTCAGAGACAGTCATACCTAACTGCTGGCTGGCAACCTCAGATGACAGTAGCTGTTGACGGACTAGATTTACTAAACCTACTTTTAATCCCTTTTCCATCCCCTCGGCTCGACCACGCTCTAAGCCTTTCTCCTCAGCTTGCTCCAAGGCATAGTCCTGTGCCAACAATGCCTGTTCTTCTCGCATACGTAGTTGACTAAACATCTTCCTGTCCTCCTCAGACCAGCTCTTGTAGTCCAGCAATTGATCTGCTTTGATAATGGCTCGCTGGGGATTCTGGGTAAATGGCTTATTCCCAAAAAACTCCAACCACGGTTTGCGAACCTCATCTTTGCTGGTTTCTCTGTATTTTTTTAATTCCAAGAACTCCATCTTGACTAGATGGTTTTCTTGACCGTTAGTGATGGCTTTACAACAACGCCTCAAACTCAGCGACGCTCATGCCCAATTGCTCACTTGCAACCTCAACGGTTAAAAGATGTTGGCGAACCAGATCTAAAAAAGCAAGCAGTTTTCCACGTTCTAAGCCCTTTTCCTCAGCTTGTTCCAAGGCATAGTCCTGTGCTAACAAGGCTTGTTCTTCACGCATCCGTAGTTGACTAAACATCTTCCTGTCCTCCTCAGACCAGCTCTTGTAGTCCAGCAGTTGATCTGCTTGGCTGATGGCTCGCTCAGGTTGCTGGGTAAAGGGTTTATTCCCGAAAAACTCCAACCACGGCTTACGAACCTTGTCTTTGCTGGTTTCTCTATATTTTTTAAGTTCTTATTTGTGATGCTCTTTCAATAGTTCTTCAAACTCAGAGACAGTCATACCTAACTGCTGACTGGCAACCTCGGAAATCAAAAGACCTTGATGGACTAGATTTAGTAGCATAGACAAACTTCCTTCAACTTTCCCACGCTCTAATCCTTTTTCTTCGGCTTGTTCCAAGGCATAATCCTGAGCCAATAATGCTTGTTCTTCGCGCATACGTAGTTGACTAAACATTTTCCTGTCCTCCTCGGACCAGCTCTTGTAGTCCAGCAGTTGGTCTGCTTGACTGATGGCTCGCTCGGGTTCTTGGGTAAAGGGTTTATTCCCAAAAAACTCCAACCACGGTTTGCGAACGTTGTCTTTGCTGGTTTCTCTGTATTTTTTTAATTCCAAGAACGCCATCTTAACCAAATGGTTTTCTTGTCCATTATTGGTTATGGTTAAAACCTCACCTGTCGTATCCTCTCGCATACTAAAACTGTGAAAGGCTAAATCATCTTGAAAATAATTACTGTCCACGATAGCGATAGCGTATACTGGTGCGATGTGTTTGTAGCTCTGGTGGGTATCACCTTCTCGTTGGCGAATTTTTTCAAGGTTTTGATTGACCTGACTGCATAGGTAAGCCCACAAACGATTAATGAAAAAATTCTGATGATGAACTTGGATTTCGATAATAACCTGCGTGCCATTATCCAACTCCGCCAAGACATCTATACTGGTATAGAAATCCTGCGCTGAATAAGGTATGGAGGGTAATACGTGAATATTACTTCCCTCCAAAATCGTCACATTTTTTGCAGGTAAGTCCAGCATATCGCGGATAAATTGACAAGTGATTTCTGGGTTGCTAAAGATTTTCTTAGCAACCAAGTCATTGGTTGGGCTAATGCCCGGATGACGTAATGCCATATTCTTTCTCCTTTCATTATACCACAGTTTTAAATCTAGGTTTGCTAGATTCACCGCTACTATCTATTTATTCGGAAAAAGAATGAAAAATATTGGGTATGGCTCTTTCCAATGGTATTTTTCCCTGCTTTCCTTTATAATGGGTGTATGGATAAGAAAAAATTATTATTGATTGATGGGTCTTCTGTTGCTTTTCGGGCGTTTTTTGCGCTCTATCAGCAGTTGGACCGTTTTAAGAATGCGGCTGGTTTGCATACCAATGCGATTTATGGCTTCCAGTTGATGTTGAGCCATTTGTTGGAGCGGGTTGAGCCGAGTCATATTTTGGTGGCTTTTGATGCGGGTAAGACGACCTTCCGTACAGAGATGTATGCGGACTATAAGGGTGGTCGAGCTAAGACTCCTGATGAGTTTCGTGAGCAATTTCCCTTCATTCGTGAGTTGTTGGATCATATGGGGATTCGTCACTATGAGTTGGCTCAGTATGAGGCGGATGACATTATTGGGACACTGGATAAGCTAGCAGAGCAGGATGGTTTTGATATTACCATTGTCAGTGGGGACAAGGACTTGATTCAGCTGACGGATGAGCATACGGTGGTTGAGATTTCCAAGAAAGGTGTGGCTGAGTTTGAGGCCTTTACGCCAGATTATCTCATGGAAAAGATGGGCATCACACCGACTCAGTTTATCGACCTCAAGGCGCTTATGGGAGATAAGTCGGATAATATTCCTGGGGTGACCAAAATCGGTGAAAAGACGGGTATCAAGCTCTTGCTGGAGCATGGTTCACTTGAGGGAATTTATGAAAATATTGATGGGATGAAGACTTCTAAGATGAAGGAAAATCTCATCAATGATAAGGAACAGGCCTTTTTGTCGAAAACACTGGCGACCATTGATACCAAGGCACCGGTTGAGATTGGTTTGGAGGATTTGGTCTATAGTGGTCCAGATATTGAAAATCTTGGGAAATTCTACGATGAGATGGGCTTCAAACAGCTTAAGCAGGCTTTAAATGCATCTTCGACTGATGTGTCTGAGAGTTTGGACTTTACTATCGTTGACCAAGTTAGTCAAGATATGCTGAGTGCGGACTCTATCTTCCATTTTGAGCTTTTTGGTGAGAATTACCATACGGATGATTTGATTGGATTTGCCTGGTCTTGTGGAGATAAGCTTTATGCCACAGACAAGCTTGAGCTCTTGCAAGACCCGATTTTCAAGGACTTTTTAGAAAAAACACCTCTGAGAGTTTATGATTTTAAGAAGGCTAAAGTTCTCTTGCATCGTTTGGGTGTGGATTTGCAGGCACCTGCTTTTGACAGCCGTTTGGCTAAATACCTCCTTTCGACTGTGGAGGACAATGAAATTGCTACTATTGCTAGTCTTTATGGTCAGACTTATTTGGTTGATGATGAGACTTTCTATGGTAAGGGAGTCAAGAAGGCCATTCCTGAACGCGAGAAATTCTTGGAGCATTTGGCGCGTAAACTTGCTGTTTTGGTCGAAACAGAGCCTATTTTACTTGAAAAACTCAGCGAAAATGGGCAATTAGAGCTTCTTTATGATATGGAGCAACCTCTGGCTTTTGTCCTTGCCAAGATGGAAATTGCTGGTATTAGGGTCAAGAAAGAGACCTTGCTTGAGATGCAGGCTGAAAATGAGCTTGTCATTGAAAAACTCACTCAGGAGATTTACGAACTGGCTGGTGAGGAGTTTAATATCAACTCGCCTAAGCAGTTGGGCGTGCTTCTCTTTGAAAAATTGGGACTTCCTCTAGAATACACTAAGAAAACCAAGACAGGTTATTCGACTGCAGTGGATGTCTTGGAGCGTTTAGCTCCTATTGCGCCAATTGTTAAGAAAATTCTCGACTACCGTCAGATTTCTAAGATTCAATCCACTTATGTAATTGGCTTGCAGGACTGGATTTTGGCTGATGGCAAGATTCATACTCGATATGTGCAGGATTTGACCCAGACAGGGCGTCTGTCTAGTGTGGATCCCAACTTGCAAAATATTCCTGTGCGTTTGGAGCAGGGCCGTCTCATTCGGAAGGCTTTTGTACCTGAGTGGGAGGATAGTGTCCTGCTTAGTTCGGACTATTCACAGATTGAATTGCGCGTTTTGGCGCATATTTCTAAGGATGAGCACTTGATTAAGGCTTTCCAAGAGGGAGCGGACATCCATACTTCGACAGCTATGAGGGTCTTTGGCATTGAGCGTCCTGAGGATGTGACTGCAAACGACCGTCGCAATGCCAAGGCAGTTAACTTTGGAGTGGTTTATGGGATCTCAGACTTTGGCTTGTCTAATAATTTGGGCATTAGCCGTAAGGAAGCCAAAGCCTACATTGACACTTACTTTGAACGTTTCCCAGGTATTAAAAACTACATGGATGAAGTGGTGCGTGAGGCGCGTGATAAGGGCTATGTGGAAACTCTCTTCAAGCGTCGTCGTGAGTTGCCAGATATTAATTCGCGTAACTTTAATATTCGTGGTTTTGCGGAGCGGACAGCTATCAACTCACCTATCCAGGGTTCAGCAGCAGATATTCTTAAGATTGCCATGATTCAACTAGACAAGGCCTTGGTTGCAGGTGGTTATCAGACTAAGATGCTTCTACAAGTTCACGATGAAATTGTCCTTGAAGTTCCTAAATCTGAATTAGCAGAGATGAAAAAATTAGTCAAACAAACTATGGAAGAAGCTATTCAACTCAGTGTTCCTCTCATCGCAGATGAGAATGAAGGGGCAACCTGGTACGAGGCTAAATAAAAAGGGGGCTAGTCCTCCTTTTTTGTAGTAGAATTATGCAAGCCTTTTCAAAACATGCTATACTGATGAAAAAGGAGGATTTCTATGAGTCAAGAATTTATCAATCCAAGTGATGGCGTGATTCGTCAGTATCTAGCAACGAGTAAAACCCTTGCTGTTGTGGGTTTGTCAGACCGGGAGGAAACAACCAGCAATCGAGTGACCAAGGAAATGCAGGATCGGGGTTATAAAATTATTCCAGTCAATCCCAAGGCGGCAGGTGGCGAAATCTTAGGTGAAAAGGCTTATGCCAGCCTAGCTGAGATTCCTTTTCCTGTAGATATTGTTAATGTTTACCGTCGCAGTGAGTTTTTGCCAGATGTGGCGCGTGATTTTCTCAAGGCTGATGCTAAGATTTTTTGGGCGCAGCTAGGACTTGAAAATCTAGAAGCGGAAGAGATTTTGCGTTCTGGTGGATGCGATGACATTGTGATGAATCGCTGCATCAAGAGAGAACATACTCGCTTGATTAAGGAAGCATAAGAAAAAGGTAGCTGGTGGGCTACCTTTTGTATTAGAAAATGCCGATAAGGGTCTGCATACCAAGACTGGTGAGGATGATGGCAATCCAGCAGATGGCTCCTAGGATAATAGATTTTCCACTGGATTTGACCATAGCGACCAGATTTGTTTTGAGACCGATAGCACTCATGGCCATGATGATGAGAAATTTGGAGAGTTGTTTGAGTGGGGTAAAGAAACTACTGGATACCCCGAGAGAGGTCAGTAGAGTTGTTAGGAGAGATGCAAGGATAAAGTAAAGGATAAAAAGTGGGAATACTTTTTTCAGTTGAAAGCCTTGCTTATTTTTTTGCTCGCGACTTTGCCAGTAGGAGAGAAAGAGAGTGATGGGGATGATAGCCAGTGTCCGCGTAAGTTTGACAATGGTTGCGGATTCGAGGGTATTACTTTGGTAAAGGCTGTCCCAGGCGCTGGCTGTGGCGGTTACAGAGGAAGTATCATTGACCGCAGTCCCTGCAAAGAGGGCGAAGCCGTCATTGGATAGATGAAGCCAGGTACCTAGGGTTGGAAAGATGAGCGCAGCCAAGACATTGAAGAAAAAGATAACGGAAATGGATTGGGCTACTTCCTTTTCCTTAGCATGGATAACGGGCGCTGTCGCAGCAATGGCAGAACCACCACAGATAGAAGAACCTACTCCAACCAAGGTAGCCAGTTTTGTATCCAGGGCAAAGAAGCGCTGGAAGAGGTAGGCAATAATCAGGGCTATTGAAATGGTGGACAGGATGACAGGGAGTGAAGATTGCCCAACTGCGAAGACCTGCGAGATATTGAGACCGAAACCAAGCAAGACAACGGCATACTGGAGCAATTTTTTAGAACTAAAGGTCAACCCCGCATCCAGTTGTTTATAGGATGAGAGAAAGGGATGGAGAAGCATGCCTATGAAAATCGCAAAAACAGGCGCGCCAATCACAGGGAAGAATCCTCCTAAGTACCAAGATACGATAGAAATGAGAAGGCAGGCAAAGATACCTGCTCCATTTTTTGATAGAAATGACATAAGAACCTCCAAATAGAATCTGTTACCATTATAGACCTGTAAAGAGGAAAAGTAAAATAGAAAGTGGAAAGCTATTCTATAATGTATTTTTGCGGTCGGGGGGCTTTTGTAGTATAATAGAGATACGTTTTGAAAGTAGGAGGTATCTATGGACTTAACTAAGCGCTTTAATAAACAGTTAGATAAGATTCAAGTTTCGTTGATTCGTCAGTTTGACCAGGCTATTTCGGAGATTCCTGGGGTCTTGCGTTTGACCTTGGGGGAACCTGATTTTACAACGCCAGATCATGTCAAGGAGGCGGCCAAGCGAGCGATTGACCAGAACCAATCCTACTATACAGGGATGAGTGGTTTGCTGACTCTACGTCAGGCAGCCAGTGACTTTGTTAAGGAAAAATACCAACTGGACTATGCTCCTGAAAATGAAATCTTGGTTACAATTGGGGCGACAGAGGCATTGTCTGCTACTTTGACAGCTATTTTGGAAGAGGGAGACAAGGTGCTCTTGCCAGCTCCTGCTTATCCAGGTTATGAACCGATTGTCAATCTAGTTGGGGCAGAGGTTGTCGAGATTGACACAACTGAAAATGGTTTTGTCTTGACTCCTGAGATGTTGGAGAAGGCCATTTTGGAGCAGGGTGACAAGCTCAAGGCGGTTATCCTCAACTATCCAGCCAATCCGACAGGAATTACCTATAGTCGGGAGCAGTTGGAGGCCTTGGCAGACGTTTTACGCAAGTATGAGATTTTCGTTGTCTGTGATGAGGTCTACTCAGAATTGACCTACACAGGCGAAACCCATGTATCTCTGGGAACTATGTTGAGAGATCAGGCTATTATTATCAATGGTCTATCTAAATCACATGCCATGACAGGTTGGCGTTTGGGACTGATTTTCGCTCCTGCAGCCTTCACAGCCCAGTTAATCAAGAGTCACCAGTATTTGGTTACTGCCGCAAATACCATGGCGCAACATGCTGCGGTAGAAGCATTGACGGCTGGTAAAAACGATGCGGAACCTATGAAGAAGGAATATATCCAGCGTCGGGACTATATTATAGATAAAATGACTGCTCTTGGTTTTGAGATTATCAAACCTGACGGTGCCTTTTATATCTTTGCTAAGATTCCAGCAGGCTACAATCAAGATTCTTTTGCTTTTCTGAAGGATTTTGCTCACAAGAAGGCTGTTGCCTTTATCCCTGGTGCAGCTTTTGGTCAATATGGAGAAGGTTATGTGCGCTTGTCTTATGCAGCTAGCATGGAAACCATCAGAGAAGCTATGAAACGTCTTGAGGAGTACATGAGAGAAGCATGATTCAGTCTATTACGAGTCAGGGGTTGGTGCTCTACAATCGTAACTTTCGTGAGGATGACAAGTTAGTTAAGATTTTTACAGAGCGGGCTGGCAAGCGTATGTTTTTCGTTAAACATGCTGGCCAGTCCAAACTGGCGTCGGTTATTCAGCCTTTAGTGCTGGCACGATTTCTCTTGCGAATCAATGATGACGGACTCAGTTACATTGAGGACTATCACGAGGTGATGACCTTTCCCAAGATTAATAGCGATCTCTTTGTCATGGCCTATGCGACCTATGTGGCGGCTCTTGCAGATGCTAGTTTGCAGGATAATCAGCAGGATGCTCCCTTGTTTGCCTTCTTGAGAAAGACCCTAGAGTTGATGGAAGAGGGCTTAGATTATCAAGTTTTGACCAATATTTTTGAAATTCAAATCTTGACCCGTTTTGGAATTAGCCTTAATTTTCATGAGTGTGTCTTTTGCCATCGGGTCGGTCAGGCTTTTGATTTTTCTTTCAAATATGGAGCCTGCCTCTGTCCAGATCATTATCATGAGGATGAAAGACGTTGCCATCTCAATCCCAATATTCCTTATCTGCTCAATCAATTTCAAGCCATTGATTTTGAGACCTTGGAGACCATTTCGCTTAAGCCTGAAATCAAGCAAGAGCTACGCCAATTTATGGATCAACTCTATGAAGAGTACGTTGGGATTCACCTAAAATCAAAGAAATTTATTGATTCCCTAGCAGACTGGGGACAATTACTAAAAGAGGAAAAGAAATGAAAAAAATCGCAGTAGATGCCATGGGGGGCGATTATGCACCTCAGGCCATCGTTGAGGGGGTCAATCAAGCCCTAGCTGACTTTTCAGATATTGAGGTTCAACTCTACGGAGATGAAAGCAAAATCAAGCAATATCTGACAGCGACAGAGCGCGTCAGCATTATCCATACGGATGAGAAGATTGATTCAGACGATGAACCTACGAGAGCTATTCGGAAGAAGAAAAATGCCAGCATGGTATTGGCGGCCAAGGCTGTCAAAGAAGGAGAAGCAGACGCTGTTCTCTCAGCTGGGAATACAGGTGCTTTGTTGGCGGCAGGATTTTTCATCGTAGGTCGTATCAAGAATATCGACCGTCCTGGGCTTATGTCAACCTTGCCGACTGTAGATGGGAAAGGTTTTGACATGCTGGACCTCGGTGCCAATGCGGAAAATACAGCCCAGCACCTCCATCAATACGCGGTTCTAGGTTCCTTCTATGCAAAAAATGTCCGCGGAATTGCGCAACCACGTGTTGGCTTGCTCAATAACGGAACAGAGAGTAGTAAGGGCGACCCGCTTCGTAAGGAAACTTACGAATTACTAGCAGCTGATGAAAGTTTGAACTTTATCGGAAACGTGGAAGCGCGTGATTTGATGAATAGCGTTGCGGATGTTGTCGTGGCAGATGGTTTCACGGGAAACGCTGTACTCAAATCCATCGAAGGGACAGCCATGGGAATCATGGGCTTGCTCAAGACCGCTATTACAGGTGGAGGTCTGCGAGCGAAACTAGGTGCCCTCCTTCTCAAGGATAGCCTCAGAGGTTTGAAAAAACAGCTCAACTACTCAGATGTTGGTGGAGCAGTCTTGTTTGGTGTCAAGGCACCGGTTGTCAAGACTCATGGCTCAAGCGATGCTAAGGCTGTTTATAGTACAATCCGCCAGATTCGTACCATGCTAGAAACAGACGTAGTTGCCCAGACTGCGCGTGAATTTTCAGGAGAATAAAAGAGATGACAGAAAAAGAAATTTTTGACCGTATTGTGACCATTATCCAAGAGCGACAGGGAGAGGACTTTGTCGTGACAGAATCCTTGAGTCTGAAAGACGACTTGGATGCTGACTCAGTTGACTTGATGGAGTTTATCTTGACACTGGAAGATGAATTTAGTATCGAAATCAGCGATGAGGAAATTGACCAACTCCAAAGTGTAGGAGATGTGGTTAAGATTATTCAAGCAAAATAGAAATCGGAGTTCCAAGGCACTTGCTTTGGAATTTTTTATTTGGTTCAAGTGACCGTTTAGGAACAGATTTAGTCTTTCTAGGGACAGGAGAAATCTGAGGAGAAATAAGGGATATAATAAAATTAGAAAAATCAATCTCCAAAAAGGAGAAAAAAGAAAGGATTTTTATAGAGTTGTATCAATACGGTATTACTCAAAATACAATTCGTAGATATTGGTAATATTGTCTAATTTTTCACAATATTATTGACTTTGACTATGAAAAGTATTAGAATATAGCTAAATAAAGAGGTAAGTCCTCTTATAGCTATTCAATAAAGGAGGAAATGGCTATGAAAAAATCTAAACTACTTACTCTTGGTTTGCTTGCAGGTGCTGGTCTGCTTTTGTCTATCAACCAAGCACAGGCTGCAGATACTTGGGTTAAAAATGGTGCTGACTGGAATCTTTCACAAGATGGTAGTCTCGCTAAGGATAAATGGGTACAAAATGCTGGCTCATGGTATCACTTCGACAGCACTGGTAAAATGCAGACAGGCTGGCTCAAAGACGGCAATACTTGGTATTCTCTAGCAGATAGTGGTGCTATGCGCACTGGCTGGTACAAGGAAGGTAGCACATGGTACTCACTAGCAGATAGTGGTGCCATGCGTACAGGTTGGTATAAAGAAGGATCTACATGGTATTACCTCAAAGACGGTGGCGCTATGGCAACAGGATGGGCGACTGCAAATGGTAAATGGTCTTACTTTGAAAAATCAGGTGCTATGGTCGCAGATAGAGCTGTTCCAGCCAGTGATGGGGAAAGTTATGTCATTGGTAAGGATGGCTATCTAGCAAATAGAAAAGATGCTGGATACAATATTCATGATATTGTCAAACTTGGAGATGGGCAAGAATATTTGCTAAATGCTAAAGGTGACGATGTTATTATTGAAAAAAATGCTTGGTATATCAGACCAGAGTTCAAGAAGTTTTCTAATAAATATGGAGATGAGGTTGCAAATACTACCTTAGCTTTAGTGGATAATAAAGAAGAAGGACAAGAAATTGATCCTAAGGCAGTTGTACAGAACTTCCAAAACTTACCAAATCGCTACTACTTTGATGAAAATGGACATCGTGTGGTTAATATCCCAGCAATGACAACCTATTCAGAGATTAAAAAAGCTGGCAATGATGTCTATTTAGAAAATCCAGGTGCACGACTTCGTCTTGGGGCTACCAGCTTTACAATCAATAACAATAAACTATACTATTTAGAAAATGAGCAAGGTAAGCTCAAAACAGGTTACTTTGTATTAATTGATGATGGTATGGCTACAACCCACTATCACATCTTAGCCTATGCGGGTCAATCTGGTGAAATTCTTAAGATGAAACGCTTACCATCAGGAGTTTCAGATTATCTGGATAAAGAAATCGATGGTTTATACGGTGAAAAAATTAAGATTGAATCTCCACACTCAAACGAATATTATAAAGTGGTCGTGGTTAAATAAAAATAATATCTTCACAACTAATCGTTAACGCTCTAACCAATATACCATTTTCAGGAGGCTTTAGATTTCTTGTATTTTAAAAGGAAGCTAAAGCCTTTTGTAGATGGAGCAGGGGATAGAGTTAGCTATAAAATAATGAAAAGGAGTCTGTCATGGAAATGAAAAATACATTTGTAGAATTGGAACAATTTGAAGAGTTAACCCCAGAGGTATTGAAGGAAGTGAATGGTGGAGGGATTTTTGAAGATGCCGTAAAATGGTGCGATAAGTTATTTAGTACGGGTAGACACTTTGCTTAAATTCACAGTATTCGTTAGAGATTAGATTTATTTATGATTATTTTAGAATTCTTAGTTTCTGTGCTATATATACTGTTAGTAGTCGTTTCAACCATGGTACCTACTATTTATTTGGGTGCTCAAATTTCCCCAGAATTTTATAAAAAACGTTATTGGGTCCTTGTATTTTTAATTAGTTTATCTGCTCGTCAAACATTTGGAGAATTATTCCATATAGGAATCATTCTCTTCTTTTACTGTGTTTTTTTATTAGAATTGCATAAAAGAAAAGGGGAAGCTTTTTTTCTTTCTCTGTATCTTTTTCTCTTCTTTCAGAGTATTCGTTATTTATTTTTGACAATTTGGATTCGTGTATTATCCGGTGAGCCTTGTTGTTTTGTAGATTCGTTTTCCACCTTATATAGATCTGTATTTGATTTATTATCAATATTTCTATGTTGTAAAATAATGAAGCGTTGGTCTTTGGATTTGGATTTATTCTTTTCAGATGCTTTCAAAATCCACTATCGTAAGAGTTTTTTCATTATCCTACCTCTGACTGTGTTTAGGATATTCTCTTCGTTTATGACCAATATAAATAGTTCTTTCTACGTTCGTTTTGACACGACCATCTCTCTCCTAATTTTCATTCTCTTTTTCTCTTGGCTCTTTTACATCAAGCATTTGGAGCAGGTTTATCGTGATGAGCAGACCATTCAGAGACAGGAAGATGAAAATCGTTCCTTGCAAGGGATGGTGGACAAGCTAGGTCATCTCTATGATGAAGTGCGAGGTTTCCGTCATGATTTTGCAGGAATTGTCGCCAGCATGGAACCTGCCATAGCCAATCAAGACATGACTGAAGTTTCTACCATTTATCAAGATGTCTTTCTAAAGACCAATGAAAAGCTGAGGAAGGCGGATTACACGGCCTTTAATCTTCATAATATCCATGATATAGCCATTCGTAATACCTTGGCAAAAGCCATGATTGTGGCAGATAAGCAGGGAATTCATTTTAGTTTGGAGACGGTGGGGGTCGTAGAAGAACTAGCATTGCCGATGTTGGAGGCTATCCGTATCCTCTCTATCCTCACGACAAATGCCTTAGAGGCAGCCAGTGAGGCGGAAAATCCGCAGATTCGAGTTGCTTTATTGGCAGGCGATAGGAGTGTCCGTTTTATCATTGAAAACACTCGTAAGAAAGAAGAACTGAATCCCAGCATTCTCAGTCAAAAGGGTTACTCTACCAAGGGAAACCACAGTGGACTGGGCTTAGCAACCTTGGAGGATATGGTTTTTCATTATGATTTAAACTTAGATACCCAGCTAGGAGAGACGACCTTTAGACAAGATTTAGAATTGCCATTTAAGGATGAGAAACGAGGGGGAGAGGAATGAGAATTTTAGTTTTGGAAGACGATAAAGTCCAGCAAGGACGGATAGAGCAGACTTTACTAGATATTGGTCGCTCTCGTAATTTGAGATTGGAAATTGATATTGCCAAAAACTATGGAGATGTTGAAAAGTATTCTCAGTATTTTGACCATTACCAGCTCTATTTATTGGATTTAGAGATTGATGGAGAGCGTGAACGGGGCTTTCAGGTTGCTCAACAGGTTCGGGAGCGGGATCCTTTTACAAGTATTGTCTTTGTGTCCACACACTCGGAGGCTTTGCCACTAGCTTTTCGCTACCACTTGTCTGCCTTGGATTTTATTTCCAAGGATCAGCCAGAGGCGGACTACCGTCATCAGCTGGAGCGCTGTCTGGACTATGTACTGGCAGTGGACAAGAGGGAAAATATGCGTCTCTTTACCTATAGTTTTGAGGGGAGACGGGGCTTTACTCTACCCTACCATGAGATTTTAGCCTTTGAAACCTCAGTGGAATCTCATCGTATCAAGGTCTATTATGCCAATCATTCTATCAAGACCATTTATGGCAGTCTCAAGGATATTGCTGCCAAGGCTGAAAAAGATTACTTTGTCTATGCCAATCGCAATACGTTGGTTAGTTTACAGGCCATTGAAGAGATGACTGCGACAGAAGTGACCCTGTTAGAAGGCTTGCACTTCCCCGTATCACGAACAGCCAGAAGAACACTTAAAAAACATCTTAATGTCTAATATCTGTTAGACTTGGATGAGTTTATCAATAAGAATGTCGGAAAAATTTCTGATATTCTTATTTTTTTAGATTCTTTCTCGAATAGATAAGTAAGAGGAAACAGAAAGGAGCCTAGTTCATGTATCTACCAATTTTCTATCCATGGTTTACTAAATTATTTTTCAAATAAATTTAATTAGCTGTACATTTTTGAATTGTTTTTCGAATAGATAAATAAGAGGAAAAGGAAAGGAGTCTGGTTTATGTTTATATCAATGTTCTACCCATGGTTCACTGAGTTATTTTTTAAATAAATTTAATTTAGTTGTACATTTTAGAAAATTTTTTCGAATAAATAAGTGAGAAGAAAAAAGAAAGGAAGGAAAATAATGAAAGAACATTACTATGGATTTGTTGAGCTAACGTCGGAAGAATTGACCGATATTCAAGGTGGAGAAAATTGGACGAAGACCCTTGTAGATTGGTACATTGGATTTCGTAGAGGTTTTGGTTTTTAGGAGGATAAGATATGAATGAAATGAATGATAAGTATACTATTGAAGTATTAAAGGAAAGCGACTTAGCCTTGCTGGTGGGTGGTAGCAAGGAAAGTTATCAACGTGGTTTAATGGTGGGGTTAATTTTACGTCGTGCGTTATTTGGATTTTAAGATAAGATTTAGAGAGTAAAGTTTACCTACAACAATGAACAGAATATATGAAAAAGGAAAGATAAATAACTACCTTTTCAATCGTTAATAATCAAAAAAGGAGAATAAGATGGAACAAATTAAAAATATGGAAAATAGTTTTCATGTAATGAGTCATGAGGAATTGGCCGATGTAGAAGGAGGCTTGTTGCTTGGTTTAGTAGTAGTTGGAGGAGTCGCAATTGCAGGAACATTTTTATTGGGTGCTGTAGATGGTGCTTCAGGAGCACATGCTAAGCGTCGTGGACGTTAACAGGGAAGGAAGAGCGCTAATGGAACGCATAATAGAAAGTTGGATTACTAGGGTAGAGAATTTTTACAGTTTGCAGTCAATTCCTGTAAAAGTATTAATTTTCATAGTTGGAGTAGTTGGGGTTTATGCTTTAGGGACATTACTTTTAGGACCGATTTATTGGGCGGGGCAGAAGTTTGGCGAAATGGTTTACAATTATTTATTTTAATAAAAAATTATAGATAAAGAGGAACAGACATAATGAATATGATAAAAATTGAAGAAAAATTTACAAGTCTTACAGAAAAAGATTTAGCAACAGTAGAGGGCGGTCGAGTGTCATGGAGAGGTAATATTAACATCGATGTCCATAAAGTGATTGATAGTACGGGAAGATTTTTCGGTGGTATCTATAATGCTGGTAGAGCATTTGGGCGAAATGTTTACAATGCATTTTATTAATATAGTTTATTAAAATGAATATCATATATTATATTTTTGAATTCGTTTTCGAATAGACCATAATCTGATTGTAGTCAGAGAGGTATTTCTATGTTTTTAAAAAAAGAAGTGATATTATTAGGGGTATTGTTATCGCTACGTATTATTTTTACTATCGTTCAAATTTTAATTGATTATAAAATATTATCTGGACAGTATAGTGTAAATTTTATGGATATTTCAGAAGTATTTACTTATCCAATACTCATTTTAATCATTTACATAGCAATAAAATATAATACAAAGGAGTAATGACGAATATGAACTTAGAACAATTTTATCAATTATCTGACGATGAATTAGTGGGAACAAAAGGTGGTTTTGGTCTTGCGGAAGCAGTTGGAATTGCAGGACTACTGAATGCTGCTGTACAAATTTTTAATGCTGGTTACAAATTTGGTTCAGATTTTGCTCGTCGTGGGCGTTAGATAATGAATAATCGCGACCTTAATCTCAATACATTGTTACCTAAACTAGCTACGATATTTCCTTTGTTGGGAATAACTCTTAATGTTGCGCTTCATGTGATTCGTACAGGTTCGTTAGTATCCTTTAATTGGCAATGGACTTTGGTTGGTTTGCTTTTCTCAGCATATTTTGGTATTTTTCGCAAAGATTTGTCAAAAAATAATCAAAACTATAAATGAAGAACATGAATCAAAAGGATTTTGTGTATATGAATGGTAGCGTTTTTCCGCCACTCTTGTCAGGTAATTAGGAGTTTCTTATGAAAACATTTTTATTAGGTTTTGCTGAGGGTTATTTTACCGTATCACTCATTATCTACATCGCAACGTATTTGATTTTGAAAAATCCGATCAATACCCTATTTTATCCAGAAATTTACCCTGTTTTATTTGGGCTCTTTTATCTAGGATATAAGGTCAATAAAAAGCGAGTAGAGTAAACAGTTAAGAATGACTTGTTAGTCTGCGCTGAAAATAGCTAGGCTAGAATCTAAGAATGCATCACATCGGAGTTTAATATGAAATTCGTTAAATCAATACTGAAAGTTTGGCCTGAAATTATGGTATTACTTAGTTCAATGTCTTATATCATCATCAGATTAGTAGCTGATATGAATAAAGTATCTTTACCTACTTGGCTTGATAGTTTCAATATACCAACGATTGCATTATTTGTGATGGTATTCATTCTTTTATATAGAAGTAAAGAAAAAAAAGAATAGATAAATTTGAAGCAGTAGACGCTCTATAGGGAATAGGTGTCTTATAGTAACGAATCAAAAAACGGAGTAACTATGAATCGTAATTTAGAACGGTGTTATCTATTCTGACTATGAATAGATTATACCAGAGGTGGCTTAGAAATAGCAGGGACATTAAAAATTGAATTAACTTTAAATAGGATATCGTAAAGGTTACTATCAATGATTTATTTGTCCCAAGCTTGCCTAGGGTGACAGTAAAAAATCAACTTCCTTTCATACCATATTTTTAGTAGGTAGGACGTTTGTTCTGCCTATTTTTTTATCCGAAAAGTGCAGTTGGGAGGGAGATAGGCGCATTTGGGAAGGAAGTCCAGTTTTTGTTTGGGGATTGGGGTAAGATAGTTGTTATCAGATGAGTTTAGGAAAAGGAGATGAATATGAAATTTGGGAAACGTCACTATCGTCCGCAGGTGGATCAGATGGACTGCGGTGTAGCTTCATTAGCTATGGTTTTTGGCTACTATGGTAGCTATTATTCTTTGGCTCACTTGCGAGAATTGGCCAAGACGACCATGGATGGGACGACGGCTTTGGGCTTGGTCAAGGTGGCAGAGGAGATTGGCTTTGAGACACGAGCCATCAAGGCGGATATGACGCTCTTTGATTTGCCAGATTTGACTTTTCCTTTTGTTGCTCATGTGCTTAAGGAAGGGAAATTGCTCCACTACTATGTGGTGACTGGGCAGGATAAGGATAGCATTCATATTGCCGATCCAGATCCCGGGGTGAAGTTAACTAAACTGCCACGTGAGCGTTTTGCGGAAGAATGGACAGGGGTGACTCTTTTTATGGCACCTAGTCCAGACTACAAGCCTCATAAGGATCAAAAGAATGGTCTGCTTTCTTTTATCCCTATATTAGTGAAGCAGCGTGGCTTGATTGCTAATATCGTTTTGGCAACACTCTTGGTAACCTTGATTAACATTGTGGGTTCTTATTATCTGCAGTCTATCATTGATACCTATGTGCCAGATCAGATGCGTTCGACACTGGGGATTATTTCTATTGGGCTGGTGATTGTTTATATTCTCCAGCAAATCTTGTCTTACGCTCAGGAGTATCTCTTACTTGTTTTGGGGCAACGCTTGTCGATTGACGTGATTTTATCCTATATCAAACATGTTTTTCACCTGCCTATGTCCTTTTTTGCGACACGACGGACAGGGGAAATCGTGTCTCGTTTTACAGATGCTAACAGTATCATTGATGCGCTGGCTTCGACCATTCTTTCGATTTTCCTAGATGTGTCAACGGTTGTCATTATTTCACTTGTTTTATTTTCACAAAATACCAATCTCTTTTTCATGACCTTATTGGCGCTTCCTATTTACACAGTAATTATCTTTGCTTTTATGAAGCCGTTTGAGAAGATGAATCGGGATACCATGGAAGCCAATGCGGTTCTGTCTTCTTCTATCATCGAGGACATCAACGGTATTGAGACCATTAAGTCTTTGACCAGTGAAAGTCAGCGTTACCAAAAGATTGACAAGGAATTTGTGGATTATCTGAAAAAATCCTTTATCTATAGTCGGGCAGAGAGTCAGCAAAAGGCTCTGAAAAAAGTTGCCCATCTCTTGCTCAATGTCGGTATTCTCTGGATGGGGGCTGTTCTGGTCATGGATGGCAAGATAAGTTTGGGGCAGTTGATTACCTATAATACCTTGCTGGTTTACTTTACTAATCCTTTGGAAAATATCATCAATCTGCAAACCAAGCTTCAGACAGCGCAGGTTGCCAATAACCGTCTGAATGAAGTTTATCTAGTAGCTTCGGAGTTTGAGGAGAAGAAAACGGTTGAGGATTTGAGCTTGATGAAGGGAGATATGACCTTCAAGCAGGTTCATTACAAGTATGGCTATGGTCGAGATGTCTTGTCAGATATCAATTTGACCATTCCCCAAGGCTCTAAGGTGGCTTTTGTGGGGATTTCAGGGTCAGGTAAGACGACCTTGGCTAAGATGATGGTGAATTTTTACGA
This sequence comes from Streptococcus sp. D2, assembly GCF_006385825.1. Classification (GTDB taxonomy): domain Bacteria; phylum Bacillota; class Bacilli; order Lactobacillales; family Streptococcaceae; genus Streptococcus; species Streptococcus shenyangsis. The sequence continues at coordinate 36,122 of NZ_VFSI01000011.1, forward strand.
CCCAAGTCAGGGAGAGATTAGTCTGGGTGGTGTCAATCTCAATCAGATTGATAAAAAGGCCCTGCGCCAGTATATCAACTATCTGCCTCAACAGCCCTATGTCTTTAACGGAACGATTTTGGAGAATCTTCTTTTGGGAGCCAAGGAGGGGACGACTCAGGAGGACATCTTGCGGGCGGTCGAGTTGACAGAGATTCGGGAGGACATTGAGCGCATGCCCCTGAATTACCAGACAGAATTGACTTCGGATGGGGCAGGAATCTCAGGTGGTCAACGTCAGAGAATTGCTCTAGCGCGTGCTCTCTTGACAGATGCGCCGGTCTTGATTTTGGATGAGGCAACTAGCAGTTTGGATATTCTGACAGAGAAGCGAATTGTCGATAATCTTATGGCTTTAGACAAGACCTTGATTTTCATTGCTCACCGCTTGACCATTGCTGAGCGGACAGAGAAGGTTGTTGTTTTGGATCAGGGCAAGATTGTTGAAGAAGGAAAGCATGCTGATTTGCTTGCACAGGGTGGATTTTATGCCCATTTGGTCAATAGCTAGAAAGAGGAGAGGATGAAACCAGAATTTTTAGAAAGTGCGGAGTTTTATAATCGTCGTTACCATAATTTTTCCAGTCGGGTTATTGTACCCATGTCCCTTCTACTTGTGTTTTTACTTGGCTTTGCAACTCTTGCAGAGAAGGAGATGAGCTTGTCTACTAGAGCTACTGTTGAGCCTAGTCGAATCCTTGCAAATATCCAGTCAACTAGCAACAATCGCATTCTTGTCAATCATTTGGAAGAAAATAAGCTGGTTAAGAAGGGAGATCTTCTGGTTCAATATCAGGAAGGGGCAGAGGGTGTCCAAGCGGAGTCTTATGTCAGTCAGTTGGACATGCTTAAGGATCAAAAAAAGCAATTGGAGTATTTGCAAAAGAGCCTGCAAGAAGGGACGGATTACTTTCCAGAGGAGGATAAGTTTGGCTACCAAGCCACCTTTCGCGACTACCTCAGCCAAGCAGGTAGTCTTAGGGCTAGTACATCGCAACAAAATGAGACCATCGCGTCCCAGAATGCAGCAGCTAGCCAAACCCAAGCCGAAATCGGCAATCTCATCAGCCAAACAGAGGCTAAAATTCGCGATTACCAGACAGCTAAGTCAGCTATTGAAATAGGCGCTTCCTTGGCCAGTCAGAATCTAGCCTACTCCCTCTACCAGTCCTACAAGTCTCAGGGTGAGGAAAATCCGCAAGCTAAAGCTCAGGCAGTTGCGCAGGTTGAAGCGCAGCTTTCTCAGTTAGAATCCAGTCTTGCTACTTACCGTGTCCAGTATGCAGGTTCAGGTACCCAGCAAGCCTATGCGTCAGGCTTAAGCAGTCAATTGGAGTCCCTTAAATCCCAACACTTAGCGAAGGTTGGTCAGGAATTGACCCTTCTAGACCAGAAAATCTTGGAGGTGGAGTCAGGTAAGAAGGTACAGGGAAATCTTTTAGACAAGGGGAAAATTACGGCAAGTGAGGATGGAGTGCTTCACCTTAATCCTGAGACCAGTGATTCTACCATGGTTGCAGAAGGTGCCCTACTAGCCCAACTTTATCCGTCCTTGGAAAAAGAAGGGAAAGCCAAACTAACAGCTTATCTTAGTTCAAAGGATGTAGGAAGAATCAAGGTCGGTGATTCTGTTCGCTATACGACGACTCATGATGCCAAGAATCAACTTTTCCTAGATTCTACTATTACAAGCATTGATTCGACAGCTACTAAGACTGAGAAAGGGAATTTCTTTAAAATTGAGGCGGAGACTAATCTAACTTCTGAGCAGGTTGCAAAACTTCGGTACGGGGTGGAAGGTCGCCTGCAGATGATTACGGGTAAGAAAAGTTATCTACGTTATTATTTGGATCAATTTTTGAACAAAGAGTAATGTTCGTGTTTTTAGAGTTAAATGATTTTAAAACTGTGAGAAAGATTCTTCTTGCAGTTTTTTCTTTACGATTTTTAATGTCGATACGTTATTTATTCGGTTAAATTCTTGTAATTTTAAGTTTTTTATGGTAGAATGTGCTCAAGTAATACGAAAGGCGAACTTTTAAATGTCAAAACAATTTATCTATTCGGGAAAAGCTAAAGATATCTATACAACTGAGGATGAAAATCTTATTATTTCAACTTACAAGGATCAGGCGACTGCTTTCAATGGTGTTAAGAAGGAGCAGATTGCAGGTAAGGGAGTCTTGAATAATCAGATTTCATCTTTTATTTTTGAGAAATTAAATGCGGTTGGTGTGGCGACTCACTTTGTGGAGAAACTTTCAGATACAGAACAACTCAATAAAAAGGTTAAGATTATTCCTCTGGAGGTCGTGCTTCGCAACTATACAGCTGGTTCCTTTTCAAAACGTTTTGGTGTGGATGAGGGAATCGCCTTGGAGACTCCGATTGTCGAATTTTACTATAAAAATGATGATTTGGATGATCCATTCATCAATGACGAGCATGTGAAATTCCTACAGATTGCGGATGACCAGCAGATTGCCTACTTGAAGGAAGAAACGCGTCGTATCAATGAACTCTTGAAAGCTTGGTTTGCTGAGATTGGGCTTAAGTTGATTGACTTTAAGCTAGAGTTCGGTTTTGATAAGGATGGCAAGATTATCTTGGCAGACGAATTTTCACCAGATAACTGCCGTTTGTGGGATGCGGATGGCAACCACATGGATAAGGATGTTTTCCGTAGAGGATTGGGAGAACTAACAGACGTTTACGAGATTGTTTGGGAAAAGTTGCAGGAATTGAAATAACAACCTCAAGGTCGTTGGGGATATTGCAAGAGCTGAAATAAAGGAATAAAGATTGATGGATAAACGTATTTTTGTTGAAAAAAAGGCTGATTTTCAGGTCAAGTCAGAGAGTTTGGTTAGAGAACTCAAGCATAACTTGGGACTGTCAAGTTTGAAAAGTATTCGCATCGTGCAAGTGTATGATGTATTTGATTTGGCAGAGGACTTGTTTGCGCCTGCAGAGAAACACATTTTCTCTGAGCAGGTGACAGACCATGTCTTGGACGAAGCTGCTGTACAGGCGGATCTGGCTAACTATGCTTTCTTTGCCATTGAAAGCCTGCCAGGTCAATTTGACCAGCGTGCAGCTTCTTCACAGGAAGCCTTGCTTTTGCTAGGAAGTTCGAGTGATGTAATAGTCAATACAGCCCAACTTTACTTGGTCAATAAAGATATTGATTCGACCGAATTAGAAGCAGTCAAAAACTACTTGCTCAATCCAGTTGATTCTCGTTTCAAGGACATCACGACAGGGATTTCCAAGCAGGAATTTTCTGAGTCAGACAAGACTATTCCGAAATTGACTTTCTTTGAAAGCTATACAGCAGAGGACTTTGCTCGCTACAAGGACGAGCAAGGGATGGCTATGGAAGTGGATGATTTGCTCTTTATCCAAGATTATTTCAAGTCAATTGGACGTGTGCCAACTGAGACGGAACTCAAGGTTTTGGACACTTACTGGTCTGACCACTGCCGTCACACGACTTTTGAGACTGAGTTGAAGCACATCGACTTTTCAGCTTCTAAATTCCAAAAGCAATTGCAGTCAACCTATGACAAGTATATTGCCATGCGTGATGAGTTGGGGCGTTCGGAAAAACCGCAAACCTTGATGGATATGGCGACTATTTTCGGTCGATATGAGCGTGCTAATGGGCGGTTGGACGATATGGAAGTGTCAGACGAGATTAACGCTTGCTCAGTAGAAATCGAAGTGGACGTTAATGGTGTGAAAGAACCATGGCTCCTCATGTTTAAAAACGAAACCCACAATCACCCAACTGAGATTGAGCCATTTGGTGGAGCTGCTACCTGTATTGGTGGAGCCATTCGTGACCCATTATCAGGACGTTCATACGTTTACCAAGCTATGCGTATCTCAGGTGCCGGTGATATTACAGCACCGATTTCGGAAACGCGTGCTGGGAAATTGCCACAACAGGTCATTTCTAAGACAGCTGCTCATGGTTATTCTTCTTACGGAAACCAGATTGGGCTTGCGACGACCTACGTTCGTGAGTACTTCCACCCAGGCTTTGTTGCTAAACGTATGGAGTTAGGTGCAGTTGTAGGTGCTGCTCCCAAGGGCAATGTCGTCCGAGAAAAACCAGAAGCGGGTGATGTCATTATCCTTCTTGGAGGTAAGACTGGACGTGATGGTGTCGGTGGTGCGACAGGCTCTTCTAAAGTTCAAACAGTTGAGTCTGTAGAGACTGCTGGTGCTGAGGTTCAAAAAGGGAATGCCATCGAAGAACGCAAGATTCAACGTCTGTTCCGTAATGGCGATGTGACTCGTCTTATCAAGAAGTCCAATGACTTTGGTGCTGGTGGTGTCTGTGTAGCTATCGGTGAATTGGCAGACGGTCTTGAAATCGACCTCAACAAGGTTCCTCTTAAATACCAAGGCTTGAATGGTACCGAACTTGCTATCTCTGAATCACAAGAACGGATGGCAGTTGTGGTTCGTCCTGAGGACGTAGATGATTTTGTTGTAGAATGTAACAAAGAAAATATTGATGCTGTTGTGGTGGCTACGGTGACTGAAAAACCAAATCTGGTTATGCACTGGAATGGTGAAACCATTGTCGACTTGGAACGTCGTTTCCTTGATACCAATGGTGTGCGCGTGGTCGTTGATGCAAAGGTGGTGGACAAGGATGTCAAACTCCCAGAAGAGCGCACAACAAGCGCTGACACACTTGAATTTGATACACATACGGTTCTATCTGACTTGAACCATGCGAGTCAAAAAGGCTTGCAGACTATCTTTGATTGCTCAGTCGGTCGTTCTACAGTCAACCATCCGCTTGGTGGTCGCTACCAACTCACACCGACTGAGGCTTCTGTGCAGAAATTGCCTGTACAACACGGTGTGACTCATACTGCCTCAGTCATGGCTCAAGGTTTCAACCCATATGTAGCTGAATGGTCTCCATACCACGGTGCTGCTTATGCGGTTATCGAAGCAACTGCTCGTTTGGTGGCTGCTGGCGCAAACTGGTCTAAGGCTCGTTTCTCTTACCAAGAGTATTTCGAGCGGATGGACAAACAAGCCGAGCGTTTTGGCCAGCCAGTAGCAGCTCTTCTAGGCTCTATCGAAGCACAGATTCAACTTGGTTTGCCATCTATCGGTGGTAAGGACTCTATGTCTGGTACTTTTGAAGAATTGACCGTTCCGCCAACCTTGGTTGCCTTTGGGGTGACGACGGCAGATAGCCGTAATGTGCTCTCTCCAGAATTTAAAGCTGCTGGAGAAAATATCTACTACATCCCAGGTCAAGCCCTCTCTACAGAGATTGATTTTGACTTGATTAAGTCTAATTTTGCTCAGTTTGAAGACATCCAAGCTGGTCACAAAGTGACATCTGCATCAGCTGTCAAATATGGTGGTGTGGTTGAAAGTTTGGCACTTGCTACTTTTGGAAATCATATCGGTGCAGAAGTAAGCTTGCCTGAACTTGAAACGGCTTTGACAGCTCAATTGGGTGGATTTGTCTTTACATCTCCTGAAGAAATTGCTGGAGTAGAGAAAATCGGTCAAACGAAAGCAGACTTTACACTAACTGTCAACGATGTGAAGCTAGATGGACAGAAACTTGACAGTGCTTTCCAAGGAAAACTGGAAGAAGTTTACCCAACAGAGTTTGACCAAGTCAAAGAACTGGCTGAAGTACCAGCTGTGGTATCAGATGTTGTGATTAAAGCCAAAGAAAAGGTTGAAAAACCTGTGGTTTACATCCCAGTCTTCCCAGGAACTAACTCAGAATATGACTCAGCTAAGGCTTTTGAAAAAGAAGGTGCAGAGGTCAACTTAGTGCCATTTGTGACCTTGAATGAAGAAGCCATTGTCAATTCAGTTGAAACTATGGTTGATAACATCGGCAAGGCTAATATCCTTTTCTTTGCAGGTGGTTTCTCAGCTGCGGACGAGCCAGATGGTTCCGCTAAGTTTATCGTCAATATCCTTCTCAATGAAAAAGTCCGTGTGGCTATTGATAGCTTTATCGTCCGTGGTGGCTTGATTATCGGTATCTGTAATGGATTCCAGGCCTTGGTCAAATCAGGTCTTCTTCCATACGGGAATTTCGAGGATGCTAATAATACTAGTCCAACCCTCTTCTACAATGATGCCAATCAACACGTGGCCAAGATGGTGGAAACCCGTATTGCCAATACCAACTCACCATGGTTAGCTGGTGTGCAAGTAGGCGATATCCACGCTATTCCTGTTTCGCATGGTGAAGGGAAGTTTGTCGTGACGGCTGAGGAATTCGCTGAGCTCCGTGACAATGGACAAATTTTCAGCCAATATGTTGACTTTAACGGCAAACCAAGTATGGATTCTAAGTACAATCCAAATGGTTCTGTCCATGCCATCGAAGGAATTACTAGCAAGAATGGCCAAATCATCGGTAAGATGGGCCACTCAGAACGTTATGAGGAAGGTCTTTTCCAAAATATCCCAGGCAATAAAGACCAGCACCTGTTTGCGTCAGCGGTTAAATACTTTACTGGAAAATAAGACTTGCAGATTTTCTAATAGATAGTATCAGTAATGTAAAAGTCATGTAGATTTATCTCTTGACGATTGCAAATGAAAATTAGGTATAAAAAATGACATACGAAGTAAAATCTCTTAATGAAGAATGTGGTGTTTTCGGTATCTGGGGACATCCAGATGCTGCTAAATTGACCTATTTTGGTCTCCACAGTCTTCAACACCGTGGTCAGGAGGGGGCAGGAATCCTCTCCAATGATCAGGGGCAATTGAAGCGCCATCGTGACATGGGGCTTTTATCAGAAGTGTTCAGAAATCCTGCTAATTTGGATAAATTGACAGGAACTGGTGCGATTGGTCACGTGCGTTATGCGACTGCTGGCGAAGCTTCTGTAGATAACATTCAGCCTTTCCTCTTCCGTTTTCACGATATGCAGTTTGGCTTGGCTCATAATGGGAATCTGACCAATGCGGCCTCTCTCAAGAAAGAATTGGAAGATAGAGGAGCCATTTTCAGTGCGACTTCGGACTCTGAAATCTTGGCTCACCTCATTCGTCGCAGTCACAATCCGAACTTGATGGGAAAAATCAAGGAAGCGCTCAGCCTTGTCAAAGGTGGTTTTGCTTATATCTTGCTGTTTGAGGATAAGTTGATTGCGGCTCTTGACCCAAATGGTTTCCGTCCACTTTCTATCGGGAAAATGGCTAATGGAGCGGTGGTTGTTTCCTCTGAAACTTGCGCTTTTGAAGTCATTGGTGCCGAGTGGATTCGTGATTTGAAACCAGGTGAGATTGTGATTATTGATGACAAGGGCATCCAGTATGATAGCTATACAGACGATACCCAGTTAGCAATCTGTTCTATGGAGTATATCTATTTTGCCCGCCCTGATTCTAATATCCACGGTGTCAATGTCCATACGGCACGTAAGAGAATGGGGGCTCAACTAGCGCGTGAATTCAAGCATGAGGCGGATATCGTGGTCGGTGTGCCCAATTCTTCCCTCAGCGCGGCTATGGGATTTGCGGAAGAATCTGGTTTGCCAAATGAAATGGGTCTTATCAAGAACCAATACACCCAACGTACCTTTATCCAACCGACTCAAGAATTGCGGGAGCAAGGGGTGCGTATGAAACTGTCTGCTGTTTCTGGTGTTGTAAAAGGCAAGCGTGTGGTTATGATTGATGACTCTATTGTACGTGGAACAACCTCTCGTCGTATCGTTCAGCTCTTGAAAGAAGCGGGTGCAACTGAAGTTCACGTTGCCATTGGTAGTCCAGCGCTAGCTTATCCATGTTTCTATGGGATTGATATCCAAACCCGTCAGGAGTTGATTGCAGCCAATCATACGGTCGAAGAAACGCGTCAGATCATTGGAGCTGACAGCCTGACTTACCTCTCTGTTGAAGGTTTGATTGATTCGATTGGGATTGAAACAGATGCGCCAAATGGTGGTCTCTGTGTCGCTTACTTTGACGGTGACTACCCAACACCTCTCTACGACTACGAAGAAGACTATCGTAGAAGTTTGGAAGAAAAGACAAGTTTTTACAAGTGAGTTACTGAGATTCTCCATAAAAGAAAAGGAATAAATAAATGACAAAAAATGCGTACGCCCAATCGGGTGTGGATGTTGAAGCGGGTTATGAAGTTGTTGAACGAATCAAAAAGCACGTGGCTCGTACGGAGCGTGCAGGTGTCATGGGAGCGCTGGGCGGTTTTGGTGGTATGTTTGACCTTTCAAAGACTGGGGTTAAAGAACCCGTCTTGATTTCAGGAACTGACGGTGTCGGAACCAAGCTCATGTTGGCTATCAAATACGACAAGCACGATACTATTGGTCAGGACTGTGTGGCCATGTGTGTCAATGATATCATCGCTGCAGGTGCGGAGCCCCTCTATTTCCTTGACTACGTCGCAACTGGCAAGAATGAACCAGCTAAGCTAGAACAAGTGGTTGCTGGTGTTGCAGAAGGCTGTGTGCAGGCAGGCGCTGCCCTCATTGGTGGGGAAACGGCTGAAATGCCTGGCATGTACGGCGAAGATGACTATGATTTGGCTGGTTTTGCGGTCGGGGTGGCTGAAAAATCTCAAATCATTGACGGTTCAAAGGTGGCAGAGGGAGATGTTCTTCTCGGACTTGCTTCAAGTGGGATTCATTCCAATGGTTACTCCCTCGTCCGTCGTGTCTTTGCGGACTACACAGGTGAGGAAGTCCTGCCAGAATTGGAAGGCAAGAAACTCAAGGAAGTTTTGCTTGAGCCGACTCGTATCTATGTCAAGGCTGTCTTGCCCCTCATCAAGGAAGGCTTGGTCAACGGCATTGCCCATATCACAGGTGGTGGCTTTATTGAGAATGTCCCTCGTATGTTTGCAGCTGATTTAGCAGCTGAGATTGAGGAAGACAAGGTTCCAGTGCTTCCAATTTTCAAAGCCCTTGAAAAATACGGTCAGATCAAACACGAAGAAATGTTTGAAATCTTCAATATGGGTGTGGGGCTTATGCTGGCAGTTAGCCCTGAAAATGTAAGTCATGTCAAGGAATTGTTGGATGAACCAGTTTATGAAATTGGTCGCATCGTCAAGAAAGAAAACGAAAGTGTCATTATCAAATGAAAAAAATAGCGGTTTTTGCTTCTGGTAATGGCTCAAATTTTCAGATGATTGCCGAAGAATTTCCAGTGGAGTTTGTCTTTTCAGACAATCGTGATGCCTATGTACTCGAGCGTGCAGACAAGCTCGGCGTTCTGTCCTATGCTTTTGAACTCAAGGAGTTTGAGAGCAAGGCAGACTACGAAGCGGCCCTTGTCGAACTCTTGGAAGAACACCAGATTGACTTGGTTTGTCTAGCAGGCTACATGAAAATCGTTGGGCCAACCTTATTGGCGGCTTATGAAGGACGAATTATCAACATTCACCCAGCCTACCTGCCAGAATTTCCAGGAGCTCATGGGATTGAGGATGCTTGGAATGCTGGTGTTGCTGAGAGTGGTGTTACCATTCACTGGGTGGACTCTGGAGTGGATACAGGCAAGGTTATCAAACAAGTACGTGTACTGCGACTAGCTGATGATACCATTGACAATTTTGAAACTCGGATTCATGAGGCGGAGTACAAGTTGTATCCAGAGGTCATTAGAGAATTGTTGGACAAGTAAATGAAAAAATGGTTGGAAACACTTGCCTTGATTACCTTGGCAATTATTCTACGTTTACTAGTAAATTTTTTCTTCCCAGAGATTCCTTATTGGGGGAGATTTTTACTGACAGTAATTTTGGGAGTCTTGGTAATCGTCTCCCTACACTTTATGAATCGAAAAATGCGTAGGTAGAGAGTTTGAAAATGAAAGGAAAAAAGATGACTAAACGCGCTTTAATCAGCGTCTCAGACAAAGTGGGCATTGTTGAATTTGCCCAAGAACTCAAAAAACTTGGTTGGGAGATTATCTCGACGGGTGGGACCAAGGTTGCCCTTGATAATGCTGGGGTGAGCACCAGTGCCATTGATGATTCATATGATATCTTTGATTTTAAATTGGAGTCAGTATTTGTTGAAGACGGCTTCAAACGGAGGTATCGGGTGTGGACACTGGTAAGATCATCAAACAAGTTCGTGTGCCGCGGCTGGCTGATGATACCATAGAGAGTTTTGAAACTCGGATTCATGAGGCAGAGTACAAGTTGTATCCAGAGGTCATTAGAGAATTGTTGGACAAGTAAATGAAAAAATGGTTGGAAACACTTGCCTTGATTACCTTGGCAATCATTCTACGTTTACTAGTAAATTTTTTCTTCCCAGAGATTCCTTATTGGGGAGATTTTTACTGACAGTAATTTTGGGAGTCTTGGTAATCGTCTCCCTATACTTTATGAATCGAAAAATTCGTAGGTAGAGAGTTTGAAAATGAAAGGAAAAAACATGACTAAACGCGCCTTAATCAGCGTCTCATACAAAGCGGGCATTGTTGAATTTGCCCAAGAACTTAAAAAACTTGGTTGGGATATTATCTCGACAGGTGGGACAAAGGTTGCCCTTGATAATGCTGGGGTAGACACCATTGCGATTGGTGATGTGACTGGTTTTCCAGAGATGATGGACGGTCGTGTCAAGACCCTTCACCCAAATATCCATGGTGGGCTCCTTGCTCGTCGTGATTTGGATAGTCACTTGGAAGCAGCCAAGGAGAACCAAATTGAGCTTATCGACCTTGTAGTGGTCAATCTTTACCCATTTAAGGAAACCATCCTCAAACCAGATGTGACGTACGCTGACGCAGTTGAAAATATCGATATCGGTGGGCCATCTATGCTTCGCTCAGCAGCGAAGAACCACGCCAGCGTGACAGTTGTGGTAGACCCTGCTGACTATACAGTGGTTTTGGGAGAGTTGTCAGCCAATGGTGAAACGACTTACGAAACGCGTCAACGTTTGGCAGCCAAAGTTTTCCGTCACACAGCGGCTTATGATGCCTTGATTGCAGAGTATTTCACTACTCAAGTGGGGGAAAGCAAACCTGAAAAGCTGACCTTGACTTATGACCTCAAGGAAGCCATGCGCTATGGGGAAAATCCTCAGCAGGATGCAGACTTCTATCAAAAGGCTTTGCCAACAGACTACTCAATTGCATCAGCCAAACAGCTCAACGGTAAGGAATTATCCTTTAACAATATCCGTGATGCGGATGCTGCCATTCGTATCATCCGTGACTTCAAAGACCGTCCAACCGTTGTGGCTCTCAAACACATGAATCCATGCGGTATCGGTCAGGCTGATGACATTGAGACTGCTTGGGACTACGCTTATGAGTCTGACCCAGTGTCTATCTTTGGTGGTATCGTTGTTCTCAACCATGAGGTGGATGCTGCGACAGCTGAGAAGATGCACGGCGTTTTCCTTGAAATCATTATCGCACCAAGCTATACGGATGAAGCGCTAGCCATTTTGACCAACAAAAAGAAAAACTTGCGTATCCTTGCCTTGCCATTTGACGCACAAGACGCTAGCGAAGTGGAAGCAGAATACACAGGCGTAGTAGGTGGACTTCTGGTGCAAAACCAAGACGTGGTCAAGGAAAGCCCAGCTGACTGGCAAGTGGTGACCAAACGCCAACCAACAGAGACAGAAGCAACCGCCCTCGAGTTTGCTTGGAAGGCTATTAAATACGTCAAATCAAACGGAATCATTGTAACCAACGACCACATGACACTGGGTGTTGGTCCAGGTCAGACTAACCGTGTGGCTTCTGTTCGCATCGCTATTGACCAAGCTAAAGACCGTCTGGACGGCGCTGTGCTTGCTTCGGATGCCTTCTTCCCATTTGCGGATAATGTGGAAGAAATCGCCAAAGCAGGTATTAAAGCCATCATCCAGCCAGGGGGCTCAGTTCGTGACCAAGAGTCTATCGAAGCAGCAGATAAATATGGCTTGACTATGGTCTTTACAGGCGTGAGACATTTTAGACATTAAGAACGTTAAAGGGAAGAGAACAGTTTCTTTCCTTTTTTTGATTAAAAGGCAGAACGAAACGAGATTAAAACGAACGTTTATGTTATAATATTAGTAAATAATTCGCAAAAGAGGTTGAGAAATGAAACTGCTTGTTGTCGGTTCGGGTGGTCGTGAGCATGCGATTGCTAAAAAGTTACTTGAATCAAAAGACGTTGAAAAAGTCTTTGTAGCTCCTGGGAATGACGGTATGACTCTTGATAGTTTGGAATTGGTAAATATCTATATTTCCGAACATTCTAAATTGATTGAGTTTGCAAAAGCCAACGATATTACTTGGACCTTTATAGGGCCAGATGACGCCCTTGCGGCTGGTATCGTAGATGATTTCCATGCAGCTGGTCTCAAAGCCTTTGGTCCGACAAGATTGGCAGCAGAGCTGGAGTGGTCCAAGGATTTTGCCAAGGAAATCATGGTCAAATACGGCGTTCCGACAGCAACCTATGGCACATTCTCAGATTTCGAGGAAGCCAAGGCCTATATCGAAAAGCAGGGTGCGCCTATCGTCGTCAAGGCGGATGGCTTGGCGCTTGGGAAGGGTGTCGTCGTTGCTGAGACGGTTGAGCAAGCGGTCGAAGCCGCTCACGAGATGCTTTTGGACAATAAATTTGGTGACTCAGGTGCGCGTGTGGTTATTGAGGAATTCCTTGAAGGAGAGGAATTTTCACTCTTTGCCTTTGTCAATGGTGATAAGTTCTACATCATGCCAACAGCTCAGGACCACAAACGTGCTTATAATGGCGATAAGGGACCTAACACAGGCGGTATGGGAGCTTATGCACCAGTTCCTCACTTACCACAGAGCGTAGTTGTCACAGCGATTGACACTATTATCAAACCAGTCCTTGAAGGAATGATCAAAGAAGGCCGTCCGTATCTTGGTGTCCTTTACGCAGGGCTTATCTTGACAGCGGATGGACCTAAGGTCATCGAGTTTAATGCTCGCTTTGGAGATCCAGAAACTCAGATTATCTTGCCTCGTCTGACCTCTGATTTTGCACAAAATATTACTGATATTTTGGAAGGTAAAGAACCAGCTATTACTTGGACGGACAAGGGTGTGACTCTGGGTGTGGTTGTCGCATCCAACGGTTACCCGCTAGAATATGAAAAAGGTGTCAAGTTGCCAGCTAAAACCGATGGCGACATTATCACCTACTATGCAGGTGCTAAGTTTGCGGAAAATAGCAGAGAACTGCTCTCAAACGGTGGACGTGTCTATATGCTCGTCACCACCGCAGATACCGTCGAAGACGGACAAAACATTATTTACAGTGAACTCGCCCAACAAAACACAGAAGGCCTCTTTTACCGAACCGATATCGGAAGTAAGGCAATTAAGTAAAGATATAAGAATAACGCGACGAAGTCGCCAAATACGATAATGGTCGCATAACTTGCGAGCGTTAGCGAGCTAATATAGAACAATCACCGCCGTTGTCAAAGAACGATTGGATGATAATCCAATCGTTCAGGGAAATTGGAAGACCTTGGGCTTCCGATTTAGGCATGAGACACCTTTGGTGGCTGCTGCCGTCCCTCACAACTTAAGGTGATTGAAAAAAGAAGAAAAGGAAAAATTATGACTAAACCAGTAATTTCCATCATCATGGGCTCCAAATCCGACTGGGCAACCATGCAAAAAACATCCGAAGTCCTAGACCGTTTCGGAGTTCTTTACGAAAAGAAAGTTGTTTCTGCCCACCGTACACCAGACCTCATGTTCAAGCATGCTGAAGAAGCACGTAGCCGTGGGATCAAGGTCATTATTGCAGGTGCTGGAGGCGCAGCCCATTTGCCAGGAATGGTAGCTGCCAAAACAACCCTTCCTGTCATCGGCGTACCTGTTAAATCACGTGCTCTTAGTGGCGTGGACTCGCTCTATTCTATCGTTCAGATGCCGGGTGGTGTGCCTGTTGCGACAATGGCTATCGGTGAAGCTGGTGCGACAAATGCGGCTCTCTTTGCCCTCCGTCTTCTTTCAGTAGAGGATCAGGCTATCGCGACAGCTTTGGCAGATTTCGCAGAAGAACAAGGAAAAATCGCAGAGGAGTCGACAAATGAGCTCATCTAAAACAATCGGAATTATCGGTGGTGGTCAGCTGGGACAGATGATGGCCATTTCTGCTATTTACATGGGGCACAAGATTATCGCGCTGGATCCAGCGGCGGATTGTCCAGCCTCTCGTGTAGCGGAAATCATCGTGGCTCCTTATAATGATGTGGATGCCCTCCGTCAGTTGGCTGAGCGTTGCGATGTCCTTACCTATGAGTTTGAAAATGTCGATGCTGACGGTTTGGATGCTGTCATCAAGGATGGGCAGCTCCCTCAAGGAACCGACCTGCTTCGCATCTCCCAAAATCGGATTTTTGAAAAGGACTTTCTCTCAAACAAGGCCCAAGTCACTGTAGCACCTTACAAGGTTGTGACCTCAAGCCAAGACTTGGCAGATATGGACCTGTTGAAAAACTATGTCCTCAAGACTGCTACAGGTGGCTATGATGGGCATGGACAAAAGGTCATTCGCTCGGAAGCAGACTTGGAAGAAGCCTATGCGTTAGCTGACTCAGCAGCCTGCGTTTTAGAGGAATTTGTCAACTTTGACCTTGAGATTTCTGTCATCGTGTCTGGTAATGGTAAGGACGTGACGGTTTTCCCAGTTCAGGAAAATGTCCACCGTAACAACATTCTATCTAAGACCATTGTTCCAGCTCGAATTTCTGAGAGTTTAGCAGACAAGGCCAAAGCCATGGCAGTGCGAATCGCAGAACAACTGAACTTGTCTGGAACACTTTGTGTGGAAATGTTTGCGACTGCTGATGACATCATTGTCAATGAAATTGCGCCACGTCCACACAATTCTGGTCACTACTCGATTGAAGCCTGTGATTTCTCTCAATTTGATACCCACATTTTAGGCGTTCTGGGAGCACCATTGCCAGACATCAAACTACATGCGACAGCTGTCATGCTCAATGTCCTCGGCCAACACGTCGAGGTTGCTGAAAAATATGTCACAGAAAATCCAAGCGCCCACCTCCACATGTATGGTAAAATAGAGGCGAAGCACAACCGCAAGATGGGGCATGTGACTTTGTTTAGTGATGCGCCGGATGAGGTTGTAGGATTTTAGGAGAGAATCGTATGGAATACTATGAATTTAAAGAAGATATAATAGATCAAGATTTCAATTTTTATTTTGATACTAGCGCTTTACTCTCTTTGTATCGAAAACAAAAAGAATTAGTTGAGTATTTTGATGAGAATATTCGAAATGTTAACAATGATATCCGAATTCCTTCGACTGTACAAAAAGAATATAATAGAAATGTATCAAGTGCTAAAATTCATTTAAAAAATGAATTAATTAAAAATACAAAAAAATTCCAGAAAAATATTTTTGACAAGGTAAATCAGAGTTTAACCCAAATTTCTGATCTTCTTTCAAATAGTGATTCAACTGATTTAGATACATTTGTGAAGTTGCAGGATGATTCGATCGAAAAGTTATCAATACTTAATGATTTTATCAAAAAACTAGAAATATCTGAAAACGTGGAAAAAATAGATAAAGTTTCAGAGCTTATGGATAATTTTTTAATGTTATCAGACAACTTACTTCCGGCAATATCGATGGTGGAGCAAATAAAATTGATGAACGAGGGTTATACTAGAGCTAAACATCATTTTCCTCCGGGTTATATGGATATGAAGGATAAATATCATGGTTTAAAAAAAGAAGCTTTAAAAAAAGAGTCATGGTCAAAAGAAGCCGGAAGAACTTATAAGATATCTGGGCGATTACTTTATTTGGGCAGAGATAATAAAAGATATTTTGAATAAAGAAAAGAATGCACTGTTTATTACCTCGGATTTAAAAGAAGATTGGTGGGAGATACCGAAAAAAGATTATGATTTGGTATCATATGAAGCTAGAAAGGAATTGGTTCAAGAATTCAATGAATTAACTGGCAAGAGGATAAGATTCATTCCATTTGATTTATTTGTTAGCTTTCTAGAGAGTTATAATAACCAAGAATCTTTGTACAATTATTTGTTCCAAAATATAGCTGAAATAGAGTCGATGGTCTCAGATCAAGTTTTGAGATTTGTTGGGGAAAATGAGAAGCATATTATATCGTGCGATGATATTATTTGGAATTCAGATGTAACAAAAGGATACGTTTCATATGATTATGTAATAGATGTTACAGACAAAGAAATAATTTCGGTGGAAATTAATTCTTTTGATGAGGACGACAATGGAGGCTTCTCTGTAGAACTTATTGTTAGTGTTAATATATATGGATATTTTAATGTTTCTTCTGGACTGGAGGGTGAAACTTATCATTATGTAGAAGGTGATTTCACTAAAGAGGATATTCTTATTCATGTAACAATTAACTTTTCTTCGAAGCAAGTGACTGATTTAAAAAATATTATGATAAATTCTGACTTGGACGATTTCGATAGAATAGTTAAGGAAGCAGAAGTAAGGGAAATAGATTTAATTGATAGTGGTATTATTGACCTAGATCATGATGACCCTGATGAAAGTGCCTTATTAGATTATTATCAATGGGAATGGGATAGAGATGAGGAGCGGTTTGCAAAATGGTAAATTTATAAAAAGCAAAGATTGTCTAACAAATTGAACAATTATTACGAAGCAAATCATTGTCAATTCTTTTGTTGAGGAAGAGAAGATTAGAGTTGTCTTAGAGGTCTTATGTTCAAGTGTAGACTATGAAAAGGTATAAGCTAAATATGATGAACTAGTAGTTCAGAGTCTAAAAAACTATTCAGTTATTTAAAATGTACCTTTAGATATGAGATATGGATTTGAGTACACTAGATTACTATCCATCTGTATTTATTGGGAAAGAAGAATTTTAGTGGGGCGATATGGTAAATTTTAATATCCTTGAATATGAACAAATGATTGGTGATTTAATTCACGATACTTTTTATATAGGACTGACAAAAAGAGGGAAAATAAAAGGGATTAGGCAATTCTCAGAAGTTATAGTTAGAAAAATATTAAATATTGGAAGTGATACTCATTTTACATTAGGGAAAGCTGAGCATATGGAACAATTTAAGAAACTTTCCGAAAATAGGAGAATATATTTAAAAGTTTCAATTGAGAAGATACGTCCATTAGGTAACGATGGAACACATACTCAACATACCGAAGAGTTTTCTAATGATGAACTCAATCAAGTAAAAGATGGCTTATTTGATTTATATGCTTATCTGTTTATTGATTATTTTTTGAAGTATCCTATGAATTTATTATCTCCCACTCAGGTTATGCGTGATTTTTCGCTGTTGCCTCCAATTATAAGATATAAGGCTTTAAAGTATTTGTATGATAGTGAAGCTAATTTACAAATTGCAAATAGATATTGTTTATCAATTATTAAAACTTTTAATAAATTGACTGCTTTGAATTGGTTAGAGAATGAGAAAAGTAAACTTCTCCAACTATATTATCCTAATCAGGAGGAAGCTGAGGAATACTATATTAAGAGAGGAGTTCCTGTTTCTGCAACCCAATTTACAGTGAGTATTCAATTGTGGAAGTTCGATAATGTTTATGATCTATTACTTGACAAAGTTACTGACAGTAGAACAGATAAAAATGAATCGGGCAAACTATATTCTAATTTCGAACAAGCAAAAAAATATTATGAAAATAATAACGTTCTTACATCAAGTAATATAGAGGAATCTAAACAGTATTATAAGGCCGTAAAAAATAAATTCTCTAACGATATTGAAAAAGTTAAAAATTATTATAGATTAAATAATTTATATTTTCCAGAAAACGATGAACGTACTTTTGATGAATTTAGAGATTTTGGAGAATTGATGGAATTCGTGTTTATGGGAAGGAGTAGAAATAACTAGGGAATCTTTAGCTCGTTTATTGGAATAGTTCGATGAATACAAGTTTCGATACCTGAATATTCGGAAATTATTTAGAAATCTATAATATATCTATGGATACGGATTTGAATACATTAGAAACTCTTCATCTTTTTGGATTAGGAGAGAGGATATTGAGTGAGAAAAATAATGACTAAGTGTTTAATTTGTGGGAAAAAAGGATTTTTCTTAAGAGTCAATCAAGAAGGTATTTGTTTTACTTGTGAGTCAAAAAATTCTTCTCTATTGTATAGAAATAATATCCAAATTGAAGAAACGAACAGAAAAAATCCGCTAACTTCTTTGAATAACGATTATTATGTCTATGCGTGGAAAATCAAGGATACTGGAGAAATATTCTATATTGGTAAAGGAAAAGGCGATAGAGCATACAGCAAACACGATAGAGCGTACGAAGCAGAGAAAATAAGAGCTCAGTACGAGACAGTTATAGAAATTCTAAAAGATAATTCACCAGAAGAAGAGGTTCTTGACTACGAGTCTATAGAAATCAAAAGAATCTTAAATGAAACAACGCATAGATTAACAAATAGAATTATACCGTTTGATATTAAACGTGATAATGGATATGGACCTGCTTTGTCAACGCCTACTTATAAATTTGAGACATCGCCTGTACTATTTGCAAGCGAAATTGATGAACATTATTTTAAAACAAAGTACAGGCCTTTTGATGAAGTTGAACTAGCTATGCTACAAAAAGTGTATTTTGTTGAAGGAAGTATTTCACAACAAGAGGCTACAATAGTTTATGGGGGAGAATTCAATAAATATTTATCAGATGTCCAAAGATGGTTAAAACAAATTAATTCAACTATATTGAAAACTCGCTTTGCTAAATCAGTTACTTCTTGGATTTATCTATCTGATGATTCTGTTGTCAATTATGAAGTAAATATGAAAAATGCATAGGAAAGAATTGGTTGTAAAATCCCATGTTATCATTTAATGGATGTATGGAAATATTTACAACAATTAAGTTTACCAAATCATGAGGAGTTGTCGTATAGTTTTAATTCTTTACGTAGTTCATATAATAGAATTCCAATTGAGAAAATTAAGAATTTGAATGATTTTGATAAGGCGTTTGACCAAGGGTTTCCTTTGTTTCAGAAAGGTCAAAAACTAAGAAAACAAGGTGAAATAGAGCAGGCTATAGCTTTATATGATAGAGCTCGATCTTTAGGATATGACGCACCAGCCTTATATAATGAATATTCAAAAGCTTTTCGTAGTTTGAAACAATATGCAGATGAGATTTTAATTTTAGAAGAAGCAATCTTAAGGAGTTCACAAGAGGATAAAAAAGCAAGTTGGCAATTGAGATTAGAGAAAGCTAAAGAGCTTTTGAATAGAAGTAGATAATATTTGTAAATTTTTTAAAAAGAAAGGAAAAATTAACAACATGATCAACCGTTACTCTCGCCCTGAAATGGCGAACATTTGGAGTGAAGAAAATAAATACCGTGCTTGGCTTGAGGTGGAAATCTTGGCTGACGAGGCATGGGCTGAGTTGGGGGAAATCCCTAAGGAAGATGTGGCTTTGATTCGTGAGAAAGCAGACTTTGACATCGACCGTATTTTGGAGATTGAGCAGGAGACTCGTCACGATGTGGTGGCCTTCACACGTGCGGTTTCTGAGACTCTTGGTGAAGAGCGTAAGTGGGTCCACTATGGTTTGACTTCTACTGACGTGGTGGATACGGCCTACGGTTACCTTTACAAGCAGGCCAACGACATCATCCGCCGTGACCTTGAAAACTTCACCAACATCATCGCTGACAAGGCTAAGGAGCACAAGTTCACCATCATGATGGGTCGTACCCACGGTGTGCATGCTGAGCCGACAACTTTTGGTCTTAAATTGGCGACTTGGTACAGTGAAATGAAGCGCAACATCGAGCGTTTCGAGCATGCGGCTGCTGGTGTTGAAGCTGGTAAGATTTCGGGTGCGGTTGGGAACTTTGCCAACATCCCACCATTTGTAGAGGAATATGTCTGCGACAAATTGGGTATTCGTGCTCAAGAAATCTCTACACAGGTCCTTCCTCGTGACCTTCACGCTGAGTACTTTGCGGTTCTTGCTAGCATTGCGACTTCTATCGAGCGTATGGCGACTGAGATTCGTGGTCTGCAAAAATCAGAACAACGCGAAGTAGAAGAATTCTTTGCTAAAGGGCAAAAAGGTTCATCTGCAATGCCTCACAAACGCAACCCTATCGGTTCTGAAAACATGACAGGTCTTGCGCGTGTTATCCGTGGTCACATGATTACAGCCTATGAGAACGTGGCTCTCTGGCACGAACGTGACATCTCTCACTCATCAGCTGAGCGCATCATCACACCAGATACGACCATCTTGATTGACTACATGCTCAACCGTTTTGGAAATATCGTCAAGAACTTGACGGTCTTCCCAGAAAACATGATCCGCAACATGAACTCGACATTTGGTTTGATTTTTAGCCAACGTGCTATGTTGACCTTGATTGAAAAAGGGATGACTCGTGAGCAAGCTTACGACCTTGTTCAACCAAAAACAGCCTACTCTTGGGACAATCAAGTCGACTTTAAACCACTTCTTGAAGCAGATCCAGAAGTAACATCACGCCTCACTCAAGAGGAAATCGACGAGATTTTCAACCCTCTTTATTACACTAAACGAGTGGATGATATCTTTGAACGTCTTGGACTTGGTGATTAATTAAACAATAAACAGCGAGCTTCAATCTCGCTGTTTATTTTTTATCGAAAACACCTAGTCTTCTTTTCTTTTAGTGAGTCCGTAGGCTGCTAGTGTGGCCATGAGTCCTGCGACTACTAGTCCTGCAGAATGGTGACTTCCTGTTTCAGGAAGTTTATTTTCTTTTGCTACAGAAGCTGGGCCTTGAGGAAGAGCTTTGTTTTCCTCAACAGGAAGAGTTGCTGGAGCTGGCACATTTGGAATCTCTAGTGCTGGTTTTTCTTCTTTGAAAGCTGCTTGTCCGTTTTCATCGCCTACATGTGTTACCAGAGTTCCGACTTCGACTACTTGTGTAACAGCTTCCTGCGCTACGACACTGGTAACCAATGTTCTAACTTCAGTTCCGTCTGCAGCCGTAGTTACAGAATAGAAATGACTTATACGACCGTTTACACCTTCTGTTACGACACGGGATTGTCCTTTAGGCAATTGATCAGTTTCACGAGTGATGGTTGTAAATGGAATTGCTTCCTCTTGGATATCTAGTCTAGGTTTTGCATCACTAGTTGGTGCAAGACCACTTTCATCACCCTTGTGAGTTACAGGAGCACCAACTTCGACAACTTGGTTCACAGCTTCTTTGGTTACCTGGCTATCAAGAACGGTTTCTGTTGATTTCCCATTTTCTGTAAGAACAGAGATGTAAGAAGTACGTTCACCTAGAACTCCAGCTTTGACAACTTTTTCTTGTCCAGCTGGGAGATTTGGATTGTCTTTCTTGATAACTTCAAACGGGATTTCTTCTGTCTTCACAAGAAGTTCTGGTCGGTTTTCAACGTTAGCAGCCAGTTCATTTTCATCTAGGCTTCCTAAGTGAGTGGCAGCTGGTTTCAGACCTTTAAGGGCAGTCTTTAGTTTATCTACTAGTGCGTCTAGTTCAGCTTGTTTGCTGCGGTTGATGTTAAGATTGAGTCCGTCTTTTGCGGTCTTGAGGGCTGCTAGGCTTTCTGCGCTGTATCCGTCTAAGTTTGTAGGAATTTTAGCCACTGCTTCACGAAGCGCATTATAATTAGCACGGAAGTAGTCTTTGTTGTGGTCTGCAAAGGCAGTCATGAGTTCAAAGATTTCCTCTTCCTTGTACTCAGCGCTTGGTCTATCTGCCCAGATTGAAAGCATACTACCAACTGTTGGAAGGTCTACCTCAGGATATTTAGTAGAAGCAAGTTGATTGAATGGAACTTTACCAGAATTTTCAACTGCTTTTGAAAGAGGGTAGGCTTCATCTTGTTTGTGATTTCCTATAACATAGTACCAGTCACCGTTGGTATTCAAGAACTTATAGCCCTTGCTTGCGAGGTATTGAGGTGATGCAAGATTGTAGCCCCACCATCCTTTAGACCAGTAAGAAATCAAGACATCTTTGTCAAACTGAACATCATCCTTGTCTTCGTAATAGAAACCATCGTTGAAGGCCATTGGTTGTAGCCCTCTTTCCTTAGCCATAGCAGCTAGACTGTTAGAATAGTCTGCGAACTTGTTATAGAGGCCATACCATTTGAGGTAGTACCAACCTTGGGCGTTGGTCGCATCATTGGCATATTCATCTGTACCATAGTTGAAAATCTTTGATTTATCAGCAAAGTAATCCATGTACTTACCGATAAGGGCTTTGGTAAAGTTAAGGGCTTCTTGATTTTCAAGATCCATGGTTGTTTTTGAGACCTTATCAAAGTTGGCTTGAGGATTCTTGATGCCAAGTTTTTCCATAGCAACCAGCATGGCATCCATATGTCCAGGACTATTGATAGCGGGAATTAGACCAATACCTTTTTCCTTAGCGTATTGAACAAGCTCTGTCACTTCTGCCTGTGTCAACGCAGTACCGTTTGGATCGTCGTAGTAAGCTTTAGTTCCTTCGATAATAGCTTTTTTAACGTCATCACTAGCATAGGTTTTTCCGTTGGCAGTAATGGTCATATCATCGAGTAGGAAACGAAGGCCATCATTTCCTAGAAGGAGATGGGCATCAGAGTAGCCGAGTTCGCTAGCCTTATCTACGATACGTTTGAGTTGATCTAGAGAGAAGTATTTGCGACCTGCATCGATGGAAATGACTTTATTCTTATTAAGTTTTTCAAGTTCGCGTTTAGCATCTTCTTCTTTTTGAGCTTCTGGGGTGAAGATTAGCTGACTAACAGCTTCCTGAAGTTTTGCGATCGCTTGGTCAATTGTGTCTTGCTGAGCACGACTGAGGTTGCTATCAAGTGAACGGATTGCTTTTTCAGCTTCTTTGACCGCATTAACGCTTTCTGCAGTATAACGGTTCAGGTCTTTTGGTACCTCGTTTAGTGCTTGTTCAGCAGACTGGTAGTCTGCAGCGAAGTATTCAGCATTGGCATTTGCAAAATGACGCATGAGTTTGAAGAGGCGAGATGGGGAATAACGTGCAGATGGTGTATCAGCCCAAGCGGCTACCATACCACCGATGAATGGGACATCAGCTCCTTCTGTTTTTGGAACAGAAGTGATTGGTGTATTTTTAATACCATTGAGCCCCTGATCGAGATTGTACCAACCTTGGCCGTCAGCATTTCGTCCGAGGACGTAGTACCAAGCATCGTTGGTATTAAGGATTTGGTGGCCCTTTTCAGCCAGTAGTTTAGAAGAAGCAACATCGTAGCCACCCCAACCACCAGTCCACATGGAAACGATGATGTCTTTGTCAAAACTACCAAAGCTTGTGTCGCTATTGTAGTAGATACCATCATTAAATGCCATTGGTTTGAGACCGTGTGATTTTACAATACGAGCAAGGTCATTGGCGTAAGAGATGAATTTCTCATATCCTTTTTCAGGGTAACCTTCATTTGGATAATATTTATCCGCTTGAAGCACGCTCCAACCTTTAGCATTTGTTGCATCATTAGCATATTCATCTAGTCCAATATTGAAGATTTCAGACTTATTAGAGAAGTAGTTAGCGTATTTGTCAATCAGAGTTTTAGTAAAATCGACTGCTTGTTTATTATTTAAGTCAACAGTTCGTTCAGATTTTTTACCAAAATAATCGAAGTTAGGATTTTCAATACCCAGTTCTTTCATGGCATTGAGAATGGCATCCATATGTCCAGGACTATTGACAGTTGGAATCACTCCAATACCCTTGTCTTTGGCATAATTGATCAAATCTGTCATCTGACTTTCAGTGAGATGGTTACCATTTGGATCATTGTAATAAGCGTTTGTTCCATTTTCAATAGCACGTTTGACATCATCACTTGAGTAGGTTTTATCGCCCACTTTCATAGACATATCATCCAACATGAAACGGAGCCCATCGTTACCTACTAAGAGATGGAGGTCTGTATAACCATATTCTTTGGCCTTATCGATGATTTCTTTGAGCTGCTCAGGTGAGAAATATTTACGTCCGGCGTCAATTGAAACAATTTTTCGTTTAGCTAATTTTTCATTTTGAGTTGCAGAGCGTTCCTTTCCTGCCTCTGTTTTAAGTTTATCAGTCTTTGTTTTCGTATTATCTTTTTCAGATGGCTTATCCTTGTCAGCTTCTGGTTGATCAGTCTTGTCTATGTTAGACTCTTTGGAATCAGCCTCTTCTAGCTCTTCCTTTTTAGGAGTAACTTCCTCTGACTTTTTATCAGAAATTTCTTTTTCAGCAGTAGCAGAAGTTAGCACTTTTTCT
This sequence comes from Streptococcus sp. D2, assembly GCF_006385825.1. Lineage (GTDB taxonomy): Bacteria > Bacillota > Bacilli > Lactobacillales > Streptococcaceae > Streptococcus > Streptococcus shenyangsis. The sequence goes on from NZ_VFSI01000011.1 coordinate 60,514, forward strand.
TTATCACTAGGAGTGAAGCCTTCTTCCTCTTGTGATTTTTCTCCTGTTTTTGAAAGACTAGCTACCTTATCAGTAGATGGAGTTTCTGCTTCTACAGTTTTTGGAGCTTCTGGTTGAAGCTCTGCTTTAGGTGTTTCCTCAGTCCGATTTTCGGATGATTGAGGGGAATCAGAAACCGTATGGATGGATGGTTGGTTTTCTGTAGTAGTAGTAACTCCATCGGCTGCAACAGCTTGTGCTTGGAAAGCAAATCCAATTAGAACAGAAGCTGCTCCTAACGCGTATTTACGAATGGAAAAACGCTGTTGTTTTTCTTGTTTCATTGCAAAACCTCCTGATTGTATTTTGATATTGATAACGTTTACACAACTCAACAATTTTATTTTATTTGTTATGTTAACAGGAGTCAAGTGCTATTGTTTTAAAACTATAATAAGTATAAAAACTAATAAAAATTAAATAAAGAATTCTATTTATTAACATATGTATATGTAGTGTAATTCAATCCTATTTCTATAAAATATTCTACAAAATATAGAAGATCACAAAAAAGTAAGCGTTTTCTTTTGATTGTGGTATAATATGTATAGAAAAAGCCTAAGCGGCGCTCAGGCTTTCTTCTTAGTGATCACGGTCACATGAAATGAATTTGATTTTGTAGTAATCCGCTCGTTTATATGTTTCGCTGTATGCGAGAACTTGACCAGTAGACTCTAGTTTAGTAGTCTTGGTTTGTAAAACAGTTGGGAATTGTTTATCGACTCCGAGGACGGAAGCCGCATGTTCTGGAGTTGGAAATGCTATTTCATTGATTTCTTCAAAATGTTCATCATTCATGTGAATGTGGTAATCTGATTTGAAACGGTTATAGATAGAACTATAATATTCAAGATTTGGATAATTTGCGTTGATGTATTGTTCTGGGATATATGATGTGTGGTAGATGTATGCGACACCATTTGTTTCGCGGACACGTTCAATCTTGTAGTAGAACTGATCACCACGTAATCCAAGTTTTTCCAAGTAGTTTAGTTTATTTCCGCGTTCAATAGAAAGGACGGTCACCTTATCATCTTTAGTTTCAAAAACTTCTACATCTGAAAACTCTACGAGTTTGTGTTTGCGTGCGCGTGAAACGAATGTACCCTTTCCTTGTTGGCGGACAATATAACCATCTTTGGCAAGGTCGTTTAAGGCACGGACAACTGTGATAGAACTAACATCATACATTGCAATCAATTCAGCTTCAGTGTAAAATTTATCTCCACTTGCAAATTGCCCAGAGATGATTTTGTTCTTTAATTCATCTTTTATATATTGATATTTTGGAATTGCCATAATTTCACCTCGATTTTCCTTCTCCGTTAAAGATTTTACCATAAAAACGGAAAGAATAGTAGTCTTTTGAATAAAAAAATTAGAATAATAGACTATAAGGTTAATTTACATATAAAAAAGGAGATTTTATACATTTTTATACATGCTAGCTACTTGAAGCTCTATGTCTGTAAAATCTATATCTTTATAATTTTTTTGTGTAAAAGTTGGTAAAAAATGAAAAAAATTGTGAAAACCTATTGACAAATGCAGAATATTGAGATATATTTACTATATCAACAAATGAAAGCGTGAACTTTAATTGTCAGAAGGTAATAATATGACACGATTTGAGATTAGGGACGATTTCTATTTAGATGGAAAACCGTTCAAGATTCTGTCCGGCGCCATTCATTATTTTAGGATTCCGCCAGAAGATTGGTCTCATTCGCTCTACAACTTGAAGGCTCTTGGTTTTAACACGGTAGAGACTTACGTTGCTTGGAATCTACACGAACCCCGTGAGGGTGAGTTTAACTTTGAAGGAGCTCTGGATTTGGAGAGATTTCTCCAAATAGCACAAGATTTAGGCCTCTATGCTATTGTACGTCCGTCACCGTTTATCTGTGCGGAGTGGGAATTTGGTGGTTTACCGGCTTGGCTCTTAACCAAAGATATGAGGATTCGTTCATCAGACCCAGCCTATATTGAAGCTGTCGGTCGCTACTATGACCAGCTCTTGTCACGACTGGTCCCACATTTGTTGGACAAGGGTGGCAATATTCTCATGATGCAGGTTGAAAATGAGTATGGTTCTTATGGAGAAGATAAGGCTTACCTGAGAGCAATTCGACAGTTGATGGAAGAGCGTGGCGTAACCTGTCCCCTCTTTACATCAGACGGTCCATGGAGAGCAACTCTGAAAGCTGGAACCTTAATCGAAGATGATCTCTTTGTAACAGGGAACTTTGGTTCTAAGGCACCTTACAACTTTTCACAGATGCAGGAATTCTTTGATGAGCATGGCAAGAAATGGCCACTCATGTGTATGGAGTTCTGGGATGGTTGGTTCAACCGTTGGAAAGAACCGATTATCACACGGGATCCAAAAGAATTGGCAGATGCAGTTCGAGAGGTTTTGGAACAAGGCTCCATCAATCTGTACATGTTCCATGGTGGTACAAACTTTGGCTTCATGAATGGTTGCTCAGCTCGAGGAACTTTGGACTTGCCACAAGTTACATCGTATGACTACGACGCTCTTCTTGATGAAGAAGGAAATCCAACTGCCAAATATCTGGCAGTTAAGAAGATGATGGCAACACATTTCCCAGAGTATCCGCAGTTAGAACCACTCTACAAAGAGAGTATGGAGTTGGATGCTATTCCACTGGTTGAAAAAGTTTCCTTGTTTGAAACCTTAGATAGCTTGTCTAGTCCAGTAGAAAGTCTCTATCCTAAAAAGATGGAGGAGTTGGGACAAAGTTATGGCTACTTACTCTATCGAACAGAAACAAACTGGGATGCAGAAGAAGAAAGACTTCGTATCATTGATGGTCGAGATAGAGCTCAGCTTTATGTCGATGGTCAGTGGGTTGAAACCCAATATCAGACAGAAATTGGGGAAGATATTTTCTATCAAGGAGAAAAGAAAGCGCTGTCTAGATTGGATATCTTGATAGAAAATATGGGGCGTGTCAACTATGGTCACAAGTTCTTAGCGGATACGCAACGTAAGGGAATTCGGACAGGGGTTTGTAAGGATTTGCATTTCTTACTAAACTGGAAACACTATCCACTCCCACTAGATAATCCTGAGAAAATTGATTTTTCAAAAGGATGGACAGAAGGACAACCAGCCTTTTACGCTTATGACTTTACAGTCGAGGAGCCGAAAGATACTTACCTAGACTTGTCTGAGTTTGGTAAGGGAGTTGCCTTTGTCAATGGGCAAAATCTAGGACGTTTTTGGAATGTCGGCCCAACACTCTCGCTTTATATTCCGCATAGCTATCTCAAGGAAGGTGCCAACCGCATCATTATCTTTGAAACAGAAGGTGAATATAAAGAAGAGATTCATTTAACTCGTAAACCTACACTAAAACATATAAAGGGGGAAAATTTATGACAATTGTAGGATGCCGTATCGATGGACGTTTGATCCACGGACAAGTAGCCAATCTTTGGGCTGGGAAACTAAATGTTTCACGTATTATGGTTGTAGATGACGAAGTTGTCAACAACGACGTTGAAAAGAGTGGTTTGAAACTTGCGACACCACCAGGTGTAAAATTGAGTATTTTGCCAATTGAGAAAGCGGCAGCCAATATTCTTGCTGGTAAATACGATAGCCAACGTCTCTTTATCGTGGCTCGTAAACCAGACCGTTTCCTTGGTTTGGTAGAAGCAGGTGTACCACTTGAAACCCTTAATGTTGGGAATATGTCTCAAACACCAGAAACTCGCGCTATCACACGTTCTATCAACGTAGTAGACAAGGATGTGGAAGATTTCCACAAACTAGCAGAAAAAGGTGTTAAATTAACTGCTCAAATGGTTCCAAATGATCCAATTTCAGACTTTTTGAGCTTATTAAAATAGGAAAAAATTTTTAGGAGGTCATTGTTATGATACAATGGTGGCAAATTTTACTTCTCACTTTGTACTCAGCTTATCAAATCTGTGATGAGTTGACGATCGTTTCATCTGCAGGTTCCCCTGTATTTGCTGGTTTCATTACTGGTTTAATTATGGGAGATGTGACTACTGGTCTGCTTATCGGTGGTAACTTGCAACTGTTCGTTCTTGGGGTTGGTACCTTCGGTGGTGCTTCTCGTATCGACGCAACTTCTGGTGCGGTTCTTGCGACAGCCTTCTCTGTTTCACAAGGAATTGATACAGCACTGGCGATTACAACAATCGCTGTGCCAGTAGCAGCTCTCTTGACTTACTTCGACGTTCTTGGACGTATGACTACTACCTTCTTCGCTCACCGTGTGGATGCTGCAATCGAACGCTTTGACTATAAAGGTATTGAACGCAACTACCTACTTGGTGCGATTCCTTGGGCTCTATCTCGTGCCCTCCCAGTCTTCTTCGCGCTTGCCTTTGGTGGTGCCTTCGTACAATCAGTGGTAGACTTAGTTGAAGCCTACAAATGGGTTGCAGATGGTTTGACACTTGCAGGACGTATGCTTCCAGGTCTTGGATTTGCAATCTTGCTTCGTTACCTTCCAGTTAAACGTAACCTTCACTACCTTGCAATGGGATTTGGTTTGACAGCTATGTTGACTGTTCTTTACTCATATGTAACAGGTCTTGGTGGCGCTGTTGCTGGTATCGTAGGTACTCTACCGAAAGATGTTGCTGAAAAAATTGGCTTCGTGAACAACTTCAAAGGATTGTCTATGATTGGTATCTCTATCGTAGGTATCTTCCTTGCAGTGCTTCACTTCAAGAATAGCCAAAAAGTAGTTGTAGCAGCACCTTCTACACCATCAGAAAGTGGGGAAATCGAAGATGACGAATTCTAATTACAAACTTACAAAAGAAGATTTTAATCAAATCAACAAACGTAGCTTGTTTACTTTCCAATTGGGTTGGAACTACGAACGTATGCAAGCTTCTGGTTACCTTTACATGATCTTGCCTCAATTGCGTAAAATGTATGGAGATGGAACTCCTGAATTGAAAGAAATGATGAAAGTTCATACTCAATTCTTCAATACTTCACCATTCTTCCACACAATCATCGCTGGTTTTGACCTTGCCATGGAAGAAAAAGATGGTGTAGGTTCAAAAGATGCCGTTAACGGTATCAAGACAGGTTTGATGGGACCATTCGCTCCTCTTGGAGATACTATCTTTGGTTCACTTGTACCTGCTATCATGGGATCTATCGCAGCAACTATGGCTATCGCTGGCCAACCATGGGGAATCTTCCTTTGGATCGCAGTTGCAGTAGCGTATGACATCTTCCGTTGGAAACAATTGGAATTTGCCTACAAAGAAGGGGTTAACCTTATCAACAACATGCAAAGTACTTTGACAGCTTTGATTGACGCTGCATCTGTACTTGGTGTCTTCATGATGGGTGCTCTTGTAGCAACAATGATCAACTTTGAAATTTCTTACAAATGGGCAATCGGTGAGAAGATGATTGACTTCCAAGACATCTTGAACTCAATCTTCCCACGCTTGCTTCCAGCAATCTTTACTGCCTTTATCTTCTGGTTGCTTGGTAAGAAAGGTATGAACTCTACTAAAGCTATCGGTATTATTATCGTACTTGCTTTGGCTCTTTCTGCCTTTGGTAAATTTGTACTTGGAATGGGTGCATAATTTATGACGAAATCATTAATTTTGGTGAGTCATGGTCGCTTCTGTGAGGAACTTAAAGGTAGCACTGAAATGATCATGGGTCCACAAGACAATATTCATGCGGTAGCTCTTCTTCCAGAAGATGGCCCAGAAGAATTTACTGCAAAATTTGAAGCTACTATTGAAGGATTGGATGATTTCCTAGTCTTTGCGGATCTTCTCGGTGGAACACCATGTAACGTGGTAAGCCGTTTGATTATGGAAGGTCGTGACATCGAACTTTACGCAGGGATGAATCTTCCAATGGTGATTGAATTTATCAATGCGAGCCTTACAGGCGCAGATGCGGACTACAAGAGCCGTGCTGCAGAAAGCATTGTGAAAGTTAATGACCTGTTAGCGGGCTTCGATGATGACGAAGATGAATAAGATGTGACAACGTGAAAATCGTTAGAACATTTTATATAGAATATACATGGGAATGGGGCTTACTCCCATTCCCATCTTTAATAGAAAAAGAGGAACTCAATGCTACATTATACAAAAGAAGACTTACTCGAATTGGGTGCAGAAATCACTACACGTGAAATCTACCAACAACCTGATGTATGGAAAGAAGCTTTTGAATCTTATCAAGCAAAACGTGAAGAAATTGTAGCCTTCCTACAAGGGATTGCTGATAAACATGACTATATCAAGGTTATCTTGACAGGTGCTGGGACTTCTGCTTATGTGGGAGATACCTTGGCACCTTACTTTAAGGAAGTTTATGACGAACGCAAATGGAATTTCAATGCTATTGCGACAACAGATATCGTTGCCAATCCAGAAACTTACTTGAGAAAAGATGTGGCGACTGTCCTTGTATCTTTTGCTCGTAGTGGGAACTCGCCTGAAAGTGTGGCGACTGTTGATTTGGCAAAAGCCTTGGTGGATGAGCTTTATCAAGTGACGATTACGTGTGCGGCAGATGGTAAATTGGCTCTTCAAGCTCATGGAGATGACCGTAATCTCTTGCTTTTGCAACCAGCTGCTTCTAATGATGCTGGCTTTGCCATGACTTCTAGCTTTACGTCTATGATGTTAACAGCTCTCTTGGTCTTTGATCCTACAGAATTTGCTGTTAAAGCTGAACGTTTTGAAGTTGTATCTAGTCTTGCCCGTAAAATTCTAGACAAGGCAGAAGATGTCAAAGAGCTTGTTGATTTAGACTTTAACCGTGTCATCTATCTAGGCGCTGGTCCTTTCTTTGGACTTGCTCATGAAGCTCAGCTCAAGATTTTGGAACTAACTGCTGGTCAAGTTGCGACTATGTATGAAAGCCCAGTCGGCTTCCGTCACGGTCCAAAATCTCTTATCAACGAAGATACAGTTGTTTTGGTCTTTGGTACAACAACAGACTACACTCGCAAGTACGACTTGGACTTGGTTCGTGAAGTTGCGGGTGATCAGATTGCTCGTCGTGTTGTGCTTTTGAGTGATCAAGCTTTTGGTCTTGAAAATGTCAAAGAAGTTGCCCTTGGTTGTGGCGGTGTCTTGAATGATATTTACCGTGTCTTCCCATACATCGTTTATGCCCAACTCTTTGCCCTATTAACTTCACTCAAGGTAGAAAATAAACCTGATACACCGTCTCCTACAGGTACAGTAAACCGTGTGGTACAAGGTGTTATCATCCACGAATATCAAAAGTAATACTTTTCGAAAATCTCTTTAAACCATACTAGTGTCGCCTTGCCGTATAGATGTTACTGACTTCGTCAGTTCTATCTGCAACCTCAAAACAGTGTTTTGAGCTGACTTTGTCAGTTCTATCTACAACATCAAAGCAGTGCTTTGAGCAGCCTGTGGCTAGCTTCCTAGTTTGCTCTTTGATTTTCATTGAGTATAAGGCAGTGTTTATGAATCCTTGACAAGAGGATTTGTAATTATCAGATAAACCATAGACTGTCAGTACGCTTTCTATGGTTTGTTTACTTGAGAGAAATAGTAAAAGGAGAAGAGAATGAAATCATACATAGAGCGTGTGTTTGGAAATGTTGAGGGACAAGATGTCTTGGCCTATCGATTTGAAACTGACGGTGGCTACCAGCTTGAGGTTATGACTTATGGTGCTACCATCTTGCGCTATGTTACACCTGATAAGGCTGGAAATTTTGCCAATGTTATCTTGGGATTTGATGATTTTGACAGCTATGTAGGTAATAGTCCCAAACATGGAGCTAGCGTAGGTCCTGTGGCAGGCCGTATTGCAGGTGCGACCTTTGAGCTTAATGGTAAGACCTATGACCTTGAAGTCAACAATGCTAGCAACTGTAACCACAGTGGTTCAACTGGTTGGGATTCTAGCTTGTTTGAACTAGTTGAAGTGAGCGACCATGGCCTGACCCTCTACACAGAACGTACAGACGGGGCAGGAGGATTTCCTGGCAATCTCAAGATCTGGATCAGCTATCACTTGGAAGAAACTGGTGCCTATGAAATTAGCTACAAGGTGACAACAGATCAGGATACGCTGGTCAATCCAACCAACCACAGTTATTTCAACTTGTCTGGTGATTTTACGCAGACGATTGACCGTCATGTCTTCCAACTAAATACAGAAGGCATTTACCCAATTGCTCCCGACGGTGTTCCTGCCAAAACTCCAGATGCCAATCGTGATGTGGTCAAACATATCTACAATGGTGCCTTGTTGAAGGATATCTTTGCAGAAGAAGATGAGCAAATCCAGCTGGTATCTGGTTTGGATCACCCATTTGCTCTTCCTGCAGGTCATGACAATGCTGGTTTCCTTTATGACCAAAACTCAGGTCGCTTCCTGCTTTTCAAGACAGAGGCTCCTTGCTTTGTGGTCTACACAGCAAACTTTGTGGATGAGAGTGTCATCATAGGAGGTCAGCCAATGGTACAGCACAATGGGATTGCCCTTGAAGCGCAAGTTTTACCAGATGCCATTCACAGTGACCTTAAAGACCAAGTCATTCTTAAAGCCGGTCAAACCTTCACAAGTAAGACACGTTATGAGCTTGTTGTGAAATAAAGGATGAAGTTTCTACTTTTCGGGATGAATAGCATTTGCCTCATGACATTAGTAGAAACGGACAAAGAATAGGGAAATATGATATAATTTAATAGTGAAAATACCTGTCCTATCTAAAGGATAAAAGGAGAAAAAGATGAAGAAAATTGTATTTGCTAGCGCCTTGGCTTTGACCTTGGCTGGAGCAGTTTTGACAACTGATGTTTTTGCTAATGACAGATTGGTGGCAACACAATCTGCTGATGGTAGAAATGAAAATGTTTTGAGTTCAGAAGTGTTAAATCCTTCTAGTGGCAACGTTTTAGTTGGGATTAAGGGAGAATTTTTAACCCCAGATAAACAAGCTATTTTGGATGCGATTAATAAGATTCGTAAGGAAGCAGCTGATGAAGGTTTGGTAGATAAGTATGTCCCTATCAAATGGTCTACTGATCTTGAGAAAACTGCTTTTGTACGCGCTACTGAGGTGTCAGTAACTCTGAAACCTGAGCGTCTTTCTACGAAAGAAATCTGGACTGCTTTTCCATCTAGTAATAATATAAGAGGAGAAGCTTTAGATGTGAACTATGAAGGTTTTCTAAAAGCAATTGAAAACTGGCATGCTGAGAAGGCGAATTATGTAGCGAAAAAGAAGGGTGGAACATCTAAAGAATTTACAGGTTATTATGAGGTTCTGATCAATTCTAAATTTACCTATGTGGGGCTTGCGGCTTTTAGAAATGCAGCTAGTTCTCAGAAAGTGGCAACGATTTCTATAGCTTTAGGTGATGATGCTTCTTCAGAGGAATTGGCTGGTGGATATGGTTCTGCTATTCAGTATACAGAAGTGACTGCATCAAATCTTTCAACAGTTAAAAGTAAAGCTACGGTTGTAGAAAAACCACTGAAAGATTTTAGAACATCTACATCTAGTCAGTCTGGCTGGGTGAAGTCTAATGGTAAATGGTATTTTTATGAGTCTGGTGATGTGAAGACAGGCTGGGTGAAAACGGGTGGTAAATGGTACTACTTGAATGATTTAGGTGTCATGCAGACTGGATTTGTAGAAGTTGATGGAACATGGTATTTCCTTGATAGTTCAGGCGCGATGTTTACAGGCTGGGGAACAGATGGTAGCAGATGGTTCTACTTTGATGGCTCAGGAGCTATGAAGACAGGCTGGTATAAGGAAAATGGTACTTGGTATTATCTTGATCAATCAGGTGTCATGAAGACAGGTTGGTTTAAAGTAGGCAAGTACTGGTACTATGCATATGGTTCAGGAGCTTTGGCAGTCAGCACAACGACACCAGATGGTTATCGTGTAAATGGTAATGGTGAATGGGTAAACTAGGCTGAAGATAGTAAGTCATAGGTAAAGTATTCATCTTACTTAGCAAAAAGAATGACCGATAAGAAAGAGGTTGATGGCAAACATTGGCCTCTTTTTGTTAGAATAGAGGCTTCAAGTTGTCTGGCTTGACTTTCTTGATGGAAATTATATAATAGTTGTAATAAAAATGATTACAACTGAAAAAGAGGACTATTTATGACCTATGAATACAAGAGCCACATTTATTTAGCAGAGGTAGTTTTAAATGTAAAGGATTTGGCAAGTCAAACAGCCTTTTATCAGCAAATCATTGGTTTAGAAATCTTATCTCAGACTGAGACAGAGACGATTCTAGGACTTGATGGAAAGGCCTTGGTACACCTGATTCAAGCACAAGAGAGTGGACAAGTAAGGGAACATTATGGCCTTTACCATCTGGCCATTCTCTTGCCGACACGTAAGGCTTTGGCTGATGTTTTGAAACACCTGACAGACTTACAGATTCCTCTTGTCGGCGGTGCAGATCATGGTTACAGCGAGGCCATTTACTTGGAGGATTTGGAGGGAAATGGCATTGAACTCTATCGAGATAAGCCAATTTCCACATGGGATATTCGAGAAGATGGACGCATTATCGGAGTGACGGAGGCTCTTGCTGCACAGGATATCTATGAGTTGGGGGAAAGAGTAGAGCCCTTTACTTTAGCCGAGGGTACGAGAATGGGGCATATTCATCTTTCTGTCAAGGATAGTCGAAAGTCCAGCCAGTTTTATCAAAAGGTGTTAGGGCTAGAGGATAAATTCAGTGTACCTAGTGCTAGTTGGATTGCAGCTGGAGACTACCATCATCATTTGGCTGTCAACGAATGGGGAGGAAAAGGCCTAGCTCCGCGTAAGCAAGGCTTGCCAGGCTTAGCCTATTATGTTATTGAAGTTGCTCGTAAAGAAGAACTGTTAACGATTGCCCAGCGAGCACAAGCAGTTGATGCGTCAATCAAGTGGCTGACATCTAGCCAGCTGGAAATTACAGACTTGGATGGAATCGTGACCCGTATTCGTTTAGCAAGGTAAAACGAGGCATCTCCAGCAAGTTATCAGCATTGCTAGTTTGTCTTTTGAAAGGTCTTTGGTAACAGGACTGTGTGAGCTGGATGGGCGAGAATTTTGACAAAGAAGCTGATTAGAGATATAATGAAGAAAAATCAAGCAAGGAAAAAGAAATGACAAACTCAAAGTATATTACTCGTTTGAAACGTTCAGAGGGCCAGTTGCGTGGGATTCAAAAGATGATTGAAGAGGATCGAGACTGTGCTGATATTGTGACGCAATTGACAGCCGTGAAATCTAGTGTGGAGCGCGTGATTGAGATGATAATTACCGAAAACCTTACTGAATGTATCAATCAACCGCTAGATGATCCTGAAGCTCAAAAGGAACGTCTAGAAAAGGCTATCCGATACTTGATTAAACGGAAATAAAGGGATCAGAGTTGAAAGATCTCTACTAATAGAATAGTTTAATGTGAATCAAGAGATGCTGGAAAAAGTCTTTAAAATAAAAGAACGCATACTATCAGGTGTTGATGAACTGCACCCCAAAAGTTAGACAGAAAAAATCTAACTTTTGGGGTGTTTTTATTATGAAATTAACTTATGATGATAAAGTTCAGATCTATGAACTTAGAAAACAAGGATATAGCTTAGAGAAGC